>JBDSPT010000424.1:0-8613 GCA_039930205.1 Opitutus sp.
CAGTCGCGGCGGTCTTCTATTCTTCGTTCGGCACGCACGTCAGCGGCCTGGGTGACGCGCTCAGCGTCTATCGTCTGGCAGCGGATCGCGCCGCGGGCGGCAGCGGTCACGAGAAGCCCTGGTGGTACTACCTTCAGCTTTTCGGCTGGCACCGAAATGGCGGACTGCTCTGGCAGCAACTTGCGCTGTCCATCGCAGCAGTACTTGGCATCCTGGTCGTGGCAGTACGTCGGTCACCTTGGGGAATCGGAGCGGCGATCTACACCGCCATCGTTCTCCTCGTGCTGTCGCTGACTCCCTACAAGACGCCGTGGCATGCAGTGCACCTCGTTCCGGGTCTGAGTCTGCTGGCGGCATCCGCCATCCTCGTAGTCCGCAAAGCGTGGATCATGTTTCCGGCTGCGGCCGCCGTGCTTTGGTTTCAGATCGAACAAACGAAACTCGCTGCCTTCCTTCGCCCCGCTGATATCCGCAATCCGTACGCGTATGTTCACAGTTCGCCGGACGTGGTGAAACTTCGGGCACGGGTGGATTCCGTGTTGGCCCGCTCGCCCGATGGTGTCGTTCGAGTCATTAGCGAAGAGTATTGGCCAATCCCTTGGTACCTGCGTGGTCTCGTTCAAGTGGGCTACTGGGCGGAGCTACCCGACAACGTGGATGGGGCCCTCGTCATTGCCTCGTCCAGCCATGCTGATGCAGTTCGCGCGCGCCTTCACGGTCCGTACCGCGAATCGTATCTTGGCCTGCGTCCGGGATTCTTGTGCGTGGTGTTTACTCGCGAACCATGACCCCGCGCTATTCACTGGTGATTCCCGTCTTCAACGAGGAGGGAAATATTGAGCCGCTTCTCCAAAGCGCCGTCGGAGTTCTGGCAACCCTCTCCGGAGACACGGAAATCATCGTCGTCGATGACGGCAGTGGTGACGCCACTTCGGCTGAACTCGCGGCCGCGGCAGGTCATTGGCCGTCGATCCGTGCCATTCATCTTCCGGAGAATCGCGGCCAGGCAGCTGCTTTGCTTACCGGTCTCCAGGCCGCTCGCGGCGAAATCATTCTGACGATGGATGGCGACGGTCAGAACGACCCTCGCGATTTCCCGCTCCTTCTCTCTCCCGTGGAAGCGGGTCAGCTCGACCTGGCCTGCGGTTGGCGGGTGGACCGCCACGATTCACAGTTGCGCAAACTCATGTCCAGACTCGGGAACTCGGTCCGTCGCATCGTACTGAAGGATCGATTACACGACAGCGGTTGCCAGTTGAGAGCGATGCGTCGCGAGGTCCTGGGAGCGCTCTTCCCGATGGACCTCATGCAATCATTCCTTCCTGCGATGGTGAGTGCGGCCGGATTTCGCGTCGGCGAATTCCCCGTTCGCCATCATCCGCGGACTCACGGCAGCGCCCATTTCGGATTGCGCCAGCTCTGGTGGCGCCCCGCCGCGGCGTTGCTCAAAGTCCGCCGCCACATTCGCCGGTGAACTGCTTCGAGTTTCAGCATGAAGCGATGGCAGCGGCGTTCGCGATCACCATCGCCGATCACCCGGAAGCCTACGTGCGACAGGCCGTAGTCGCGGCATGGCAGGAGCTCGACCGGCTGGAGAACGAACTAAGTCGATATGTCCAATCGAGCGACATTTCCCGCATCAACTGCCTGGAGCGGGGCCAGAGCACGCAAGTGGGCGATGACACCCTGCAGTGCTTGTTGCTTGCGGCAGAATGTTCGGTCGCCACCCAACACGCATTCGACATTTCGTATTCCTCCGTCCGCGACGCTGATCGTCCCGGGACGGAACCGACCTTCACGCTCGATCCCGAGGCGCACACGATCACGTCATGCGTGCCTAAACTGCATCTGGACCTTGGCGCCATCGGCAAAGGCTATGCGCTGGATCGACTCGCCGCGCTGCTCGCTGACTGGGAAATCACGACTGCCTGTCTCCAAAGCGGGGGCAGCACCGCCCTGGTCCTTGCGCCGCCGACCGGACACGTTGGCTGGTCAATCGGGATCGGCGATGAACAGACGCCTCGGTCGCTTACGCTGTCGAATCTTGCCCTCAGCGGTTCGGGACTGGCAGTCAAAGGCCAGCACCTGATCAATCCCCGTACTGGCAAACCGGCGACGCGCACGCACCGCACCTGGGCGCTCGCGCCGTCGGCTGCGGTGTCCGACGCGTTATCGACCGCCTTCTTCGTGTGGTCGGACGAGCAGATCGCCAGTTTTTGTGAGACCCATGCTGATATCGGAGCCGCCGTTTCCGGGGTGAGCCAACCGCTGATGATGTTCGGCGCCCTCACTTTGCTGCCGCTCGAGTGAGGCCGGGTTCAACTTTGCGCCTCGGCGCGAAACTGACGCGGGGGTTTCCCGATTTCTCGTTTGAACGCCACGCTCAGATACTCGACGTGCTCGAATCCGGTACGCTCCGCGATTTGGTACAACGGGAGATCTGTTTCTGCCAGAAGCCGCTGCACGCGGTTGAGTCGCACATGCAGGATCTCCTCGTGTGGCGTGCGACCGAGCAAGCGTTGAAATCGTTGCTCGAGCATCCGGCGCGACAACGACACCACGCGCAGGAGGTCGGCCACATTGATTCCCTCGCAGGCATGCTCGCGGATGTAGCGGACGGCGTTGGCGACTTCCCGGTCGTCGATCGCGAGCACGTCGGTCGATTGTCGCGCCGCCACCCCGAGCGGGGCGATCAGATGGGCGGTGGGCGGCACTTTTTTGCCGCTCATCAGCCGATCCAGTAACGTGGCGGCTTCATAACCTGTTCGATGTGTATTGGGAATGACGCTCGACAGCGGCGGCGCGGCGATCTCGCAGAGCAGTTCATCATTATCCACTCCGATCACTGCGACTTCATCGGGAACCGCGAGACCCGCATTGCGACACGCGTCGAGCACCTGCTGACCGCGGCGATCGTAACACGCCATGATCCCCACTGGCTTCGGCAATCCGAGCAACCAGTCCGCCAGTCCGCGTGCGTCGGCAGCCGAACCTGCCAACGTCTGGCTAGGCTGATACACGTGACAACCATACCCTGCCTGCCTTACTTGCTCGGCGAAAAATCCCTGCCGCCAAACCGACCAGTTGAACCTGGAATCGCCACAGTAACCGAAATGTTTGAATCCGCGTTCGAGGACATGCTCCGCCGCGAGATGCGCGATTTCGCGGTCATCTGTTTCAACCCAGGGCAACGCCGCCACCAGGCGCGCCGCACTCAAATCAACCGCAGGCAACCCGCACTTTACCACCGCCCGCGCGATTCGTGGAGTTTCGATTCGAGCGATCACACCATCACCGTCCCAGTCGGCGAGCCAGGGTGGAGGATCATCGCCTCGACCCTGTTCCATCATCTGAAACGACCATGCACCATGCTCTCGCGCATAGTGGACAACGCCTTGCACCAAACCTCGCGCATAAGCGTTCGAGGTTTCGATCAGCAGCGCGATTTTACGGCGTCGGCGAGGAATCTGTCTTTCGGCGGGCACAGCGGACCGTGACCGGATGTGCAATTTCGCAAAAGTTCAACCCTGCAAAAGCAGTCCTGTGCGCGTTCACGTCGGCATCGCTCGTAAACACGCGGTCCTGGGCTCGGTGAAAAAACTCAGGACTTTTGCGTCAAGTCTCATGGGATTGCGGAGACAAACCTGTTAAGCTCCGGGTCGTGGCAACCCCGCCCGGCATCCCTTGTCTCTTCCGAATTCGCCGTCCCCTCGTGTCCCCCGTCACCTTTGAACAGCTCGAGCAGACGCGCACACGGTCCCCGGCTGGTTCCCGCTAACCTCCACCGGGGACCTTCTTTGCTCCTACCGGCCAACCGCTCGCCCCGTATGTACGCTTACCCTAAAATCATGTTCGTTCCCTTCCGCCTGACTTCAATCGCGGCCCTGGTCATCGCCATCCTTGTGGGATCGTCGGTCTCGCGTGGCCAGGATGGTTTCCCTATCGCCGAAGGTGCAGGGCTCACACCCGAGGCTGCAGCCAAGGCAATGAAGCTCCCTCCCGGCTTTCGATCGACGGTGTTCGCGGGTGAACCCGATGTGCATCAACCCATCGCCTTCACGATCGACGAACGCGGCCGCTTGTGGGTGGTGGAGAACTACTCGTATCCCGATTGGTCTCCCTACGGCCGTGATCGCGTCGTCGTCTACGAAGACACCGATGGCGATGGGAAATTCAACACGAGCAAAGTTTTCTACGACCAGCTCAACTTCGCGACGGCGATCGCGGTGGGACACGGCGGCGTCTGGATCGGCAGCGCTCCGTATCTGTTGTTTCTGCCAGACAAGAATCGCGACGACGTTCCGGACGGTCCTGCGCAGGTGATTTTGGACGGCTGGGGACATGACGACACTCACGAGACGTTGAACAGCTTTATTTGGGGCCCGGACGGCTGGCTTTACGGCAACCAAGGCGTGTTCACCCAGTCCAACGTGGGGCGTCCTGGGGCGCGCGATACAGATCGCATTCCGCTGAACGCGTGCGTCTGGCGTTACCATCCCACGAAAAAGGTCTTCGAGGTTTTCGCGGAAGGCATGAGCAATCAGTGGGGACTCGACTTCAACGATGTGGGCGACGCTTTCACGACGGCGTGCGTGATCCCGCATTTGTATTACGTGATCCAAGGCGGCAGTTACCAGCGCCAGGCCGGACCGCATGCGAATCCGTATGTGTACGAAGATATCAAGACGATCGGCGATCACGTGCACTATGATCGCGGCGTGAGCTGGACCGACTCCCGGCTGTTGAAAGGCGGGACGAGTGACGCCGGCGGCGGTCACGCGCATGCCGGTGCGTTGATCTATCTCGGTGACAGTTTTCCCGCTGAGTATCGGGGCTCGATCCTGATGCACAACGTCCTCGGCAATCGCATCAATCGCGATCTGCTCGAACCAATCGGCTCAGGCTACGTGGGCCATCACGGTCCCGATTTCATGTTGGCGAACGACGGCTGGTTCCGGGGACTCCGCCTCGAACTTGGTCCTGACGGCTCGGTGTATAACTCAGACTGGTACGACGCGCGCGCGTGTCATCAACAGCAGCCGCACGACCGATCCAACGGACGCATCTACAAAATGTCGTATGGTGAAAACAAACCCGTGCTCGTGAACCTCGCAAAGCTGTCGAGTGCCGAGCTCGTTCAGTTTCAGCTGCACGCGAACGAGTGGTTCGTGCGCCGGTCTCGTTTGCTGCTGCAGGAGCGTGGACCGGATCCCGCGGTCCATCTCGCGCTCGTGAAACTTATTCGCGAACAGAAAGACGTTACCCGCCAGTTGCGGGCGCTCTGGACGCTGCATGTGACCAAAGGTCTGACCGAATCATTCGCTCTCGAATTGCTCAAGAGCGCCGAACCGCGCATCCGCGCTTGGACGATCCAGCTCGTGTGCGAAGACAAGGCGCCGTCCGCTCCACTGATCGCGGTTTTCGCACAGCTCGCGCAATCCGATCCATCTCCGATCGTCCGGCTATATCTCGCATCTGCTGCGCAACGAATCGATGTCGCGAAACGTTGGCCCGTCGTCGAAGCGCTCCTCGCCCATGGCGAGGACGCCAACGATCACAACCTCCCGCAGATGGTCTGGTACGCCGCTGAGCCACTGGTGCCCGCTGACGCGACTCGCGCGCTTGCGCTCGGTAGCAAGACACCGCTCACCAAAGTGCGAGCACTTTTCACCCGGCGTCAGGCGGCGCTGGCGGACGAAACGCCTGTAACTGGTTCCGGTGCCGGACGGACGCCCGGCGGTATCGCCGGATTGATCACCACGCTCGGTCAGACCGTGGACGTGAATTATCAGCGCGAAATTCTGGACAGCGTCATGACATCGACGGAAGGGAAGACGGACCTGACTCCACCGCAAAATTGGGCCGCGGTTTATGCGAAACTCAGTGCCAGCACGGATCCGCAAATCGTTACCAGAGCTGATGCGCTGGCCGCTCGCCTCGGCGACAAAAGCGTCTTTTCGACCAAACGCAGCGTGATGATGGACCCATTTGCGCCCCTACCCGCCCGCCAGGCCGCACTGAAGATCGTGCTCGATCAACGTGATTTTCAACTTACGCCACTCTATCAAAAGCTGCTGGTCGAGCCGGACCTGCGACTCGATGCCTTGCGAGGACTGGCCATGTATGATGTCGCCTCCACCTCGGACGCGATCATCGAGGCGTATCCGACGTTCAACGCCGAAGAGAAGCGCGCGGCCCTCTCCTTGCTTGCAGGTCGTGGCAGTTACGCCCGAGCTTTGCTGGCTGCGGTCAAAGGCGGAACGATTCCAGCCCGTGACATCGACGCTCCGACCGCACGCCAACTCCGGCTGTTGAAAAATCCTGAAATCGACCGGCTCGTGAACGATGCCGTGGGAGTGATGCACGAGTCAGCCGAGGCGACCTCGCAAGAGATCGCGCATTGGAAAGCGCTGCTCACGCCGGAAAAGCTCGCCGCCGCCAATCCATCGAAAGGCCGCGCGACGTTCGCAAAAACCTGTGCCACCTGCCACGCGCTCTACGGCGAAGGTGGACACATTGGGCCTGAGCTCACCGGATCGAACCGGGCCGACCTGGATTACCTCCTGGTCAACGTCATCGATCCGAATGCCGTCATCGGCAAAGATTACCTGCTCACGACGATCGAGACCAAAGACGGTCGCACGGCTGCAGGCATCGTTCAGCGGCAAACCGCGAGCGCGGTGACCTTGATCAACCAGGCGGAAACGGTGACGTTCTCACGCGACAGCATCAAGACGTTGCAACAGCTCGAAATCTCGCTGATGCCTCCCGGACTACTCCAAGGCATGAGCGAAACCGACGCTGCCGACCTCGTCGCGTATCTGCGCACCCCAACCCAAGTGCCACTACCCGCGAAGTAATCTCCTGATCCCGTTTGTCACGTAATACGTGACAAACGGGTCCGAACATTCGCAGCCGAAGCTCTACCAAACGACCGCTTAGAATCACCAAAAGACTCCCATGCCTATTTTCATTCACAGGCGCCCTGCCGAAACCCCCTCTGCCCCTGCCATCGGCGCCTCGTTGCGCTGGTTCGGCGGACTCTTCGCCATTCTGCTCTTCGCGCTTTCCGCGAATGCCCAACCGGTGCTGAAGGTTCTCTTCCTCGGCGACAACGGTCATCACCAGCCTTCCGCACTGCTGCGGCAGATTGGTCCCGTGATGATGAGCCATGGTATCCAACTTGTGTACACGGAGGACCTGAACTCGCTCTCCCTCGAAAATCTGAAGCGGTACGATGCGTTGCTCATCTACGCGAACATCGACAGTATCACACCCTCTCAGGATCAGGCGCTCTCAGACTACGTGACTCAGGGCGGCGGATTGTTTCCGCTGCATTGCGCCTCCTATTGCTTCCGCAATTCCGACCGCTACGTCTCGATGGTGGGCGGGCAGTTCAAGAGCCATGGCACCGGTGTCTTCAAGACCACGATTGTCGATCCGGAAAATCCCGTGATGAAGGGATTCGGGGGCTGCGAGAGTTGGGACGAAACGTACGTCCACACTCACCACAACGATCAAAACCGCACGGTCCTCGAGCGCCGTGAGGATGAGCCGTATACCTGGACGCGCACCGAGGGACTTGGGCGGGTGTTCTACACCGCCTGGGGACATGACCAACGCACGTGGTCGAACCCAGGTTTTCAGGAGCTCGTCGAGCGCGGCATTCGTTACGCGGCCGGCCAAAAGCTTCCTGGCGCCCTGGTGGAGCGCCCTTCCGTCCCCGGTCTCGAACTCGTGGCCCAGTCTGGAATTCCTTACTATCCTCCCGGTCAGCGTTCCCGGGGCGACGGCAACTGGCCGCAAATGCAGAAGCCTTTGTCGCCCGAGCAGTCGATGAAACACATCGTCGTGCCCGCCGGCTTCGAACTGCAACTCGTCGCCAGTGAGCCCGACATCAAGAAGCCGATCGCGATGGCTTGGGACGAGCGCGGGCGCCTTTGGATCGCCGAGACGCTGGATTATCCCAATCGCCTCCTTGCCCCTGGTGAGTCGGGACGAGACCGACTTGTCATCTGCGAAGACATCAACCACGACGGCCGGATGGACAAGTTTACCGTCTTCGCGGACGGCCTGAATATCCCGACCAGTTTCACGTTCTCCCATGGCGGCGTGATTCTGCACCAGATGCCGAATACGCTTTTCCTCAAGGATACGAATGGTGACGACAAAGCTGATCTCCGCGAAGTCCTCCTCACCGGCTGGGGTCGCAACGATACGCATGCCGGTCCCAATAACCTGCAGTACGGGTTGGATAACTGGATCTGGGGCATGCTCGGCTACTCAGGCTTTGACGGAAGTGTCGCGGGAGAGCGCCACACGTTTCGCCAGGGCTTCTATCGTTTCCGGCCGGACGGTTCCCAGCTCGAGTACCTGCGTGCTACGAATAACAATACGTGGGGACTGGGCGTGCGAGAAGACGGCACCGTGTTCGGCTCAACCGCGAACAACAACCCCAGCGTTTACCTGCCAATCCCGAATCGATACTACCAAAGCGCCGGTCTGGAACCCAAAACCCTCGGCGGAATCGCCGACACCTCACGCTTTTTCCCGCTGACGGGCCGCGTCCGACAGGTCGACGTGCACTGGGGTTACACGGCCGCAGCCGGCCAC
>JBDSPT010000425.1:0-4573 GCA_039930205.1 Opitutus sp.
GCGCGCGAGCGCGCTGCCTACGACATCATCGCGAGGTGCGCCAAGCGTGCCGTGGCGATCCAGCTGGATTGCTTCATCGCTGCGCTTCTCGCAATGACAGGAACTCGGCTACAGTTTTGTTTAAAAGGCTCTAGCGCAAATTCAGGAATTGTGTAGCCACGCCCGTGAGGGCGTGGACGGGCAAGTCGTTGAGCCAAAAGATCCACGCCCTCACGGGCGTGGCTACATCTTTTATAAAAAGGCTCTAACTCACAGCAATGGAAGCCGGCCGGTTTTCCCGGCGAAATATGCGCCACGGAAAAAAGTAGACGGCATAAACGACGGCATAGACGGCGAAGTTATCGAGATGCGCGAAGTGCGCGCCCACGAAGAAGAAGATCAACAGCTGCATGCGAATCACATTCCGGTAGGGCGCCATCAGTCCGGAATTTCCCTCTGACCTTTTCCGAGCCTCGATTGCAGCCGCCGTCACTTCGCTGCCCGGTGGTCTGCGCTCGGCCGACGTGAACGCGCCTCGCTCCGCCAAGAAGGCGACGGGCAAAAAGATCCAGTACCGGCCAAACACCTCTCGATACGTGCTCCATCCTGGAAATTCCGCCGGCTTGTGCGCTCCGGGATCAAGCGGGAAGAATTTATCCAGGAACACGGAATGCACGAAATGAAATCCGCCGAAGTGGACCGTGAAAAATGCCAACCCAACCAACAAGCCCAACGTCAGTAGTACCGCACCCCCCACCCACTGAGCGAACGGAACCTCCTCGCGTACCACCGCGCCCGCATGCTCGCGCAGACTTCCGCTCAACGACCAAACAAGGATACTGTAACCGACGATCAGACTCGCCAGCCACAAGCTCCAGACCAGATCGGTGGTATTCCAATCTGAGAACCACGCCGCAGCCAATCCTCCAACAAACGCAGCAGCATCCACCCATGCGGATTGCCAAAGCGAACCCGGGCGTGAGACCGCGGGTCTCACCTTACTTCGACCGTTGGATCAACTCCACTTCGTACCCTTCCGGTGCGTCGATGAACGCGATGATCGACCCACTGCCGGTGAGCGTTGGACCGTCGCTAAGCGCGTAGCCTTTGCTTTTCAATTCGCCGGCGAACTCCTCGAGGTTCTCCACTTCGAAGGCTAAATGCATCAGGTCTGGCTGCACCGAGACGCTCGGGCTGTTCGGCAGTTGGCAAAGTTCGATCTCTTCATCGCTCGACGGTACACTCACAAACGCGAGCTGCGCGCCCCGCGGCGACGTGTGCCGGCGTGAGACCTTGAGTCCGAGCGCGTCTTCGTAAAAGCGAATGGAACGGTCGAGATCATTCACGCGCATGCGCGTGTGGAGGAGCTTCTTGATCATGACCACGACCGTGACTTCCGCTGTCCAGAAAAGCAATCGACAGAAAATCAATTCGGGCCGTATCCAGCGATCCGCCGCTGTAACGATACGTGAATGTCCTGTCTCACTGCATTCGACGGGCGCAGTTCCGAAGCAAGGGTTCACCCACTCCCCTGGGCGATGGGAGGAACCACTTTGTAGTTCTCCTCAGTCGTGACGATGGAGTCGGACAAAAGTCTCCTCGTGGACTGGGAAACGCACGGTGCTTTCGTCGGCAGTCGGCTGGCGGCAGTCAGCTTGCGCTCGCGGCGGTTCTCCCTAAGCACCCTCAACCATGTCGCTCGACTTGGCTACCATCCGGCGTGCCCACGCCCAAATCGGGCCGTTTTTGCATCGCACGCCGGTGCTCACGAGCAGTCGGCTCAGTGAACTCGCGGGTGCGCCGGTGTGGTTTAAGTGCGAGAACTTTCAGAAAACAGGCTCTTTCAAAGCCCGCGGAGCGACGCACGCCGTGTTCACCCTTTCGACCGAAGCGGCTGCGAGCGGAGTTGTGACCCATTCCTCCGGCAACCATGGCGCAGCCGTCGCCCGTGCGGCTCGATTGCGCAACATCCCCGCATTCGTCGTAATGCCGGAGAATTCCAGCAAGGTGAAGATCGCGGCGACCGAAGGCTATGGCGCGAAGATCACGTTCTGTGCTCCGAACGGTGCCGCGCGAGAAGCCGCTTGTCACCGGGTAATGCGAGACACGGGCGCCGCGCTGGTTCACCCGTTTGCGGACGAGCAAGTGATCGCCGGACAAGGCACCGCAGTGCTTGAGCTGTTCGAAGATTTTCCCGCGATCGATACGATCCTCTGTCCAGTCGGCGGTGGCGGTCTATTGAGCGGGACCGCGATCGTCGCGAAGAGCATCAGATTCAGTATCCGCGTTTTGGGCACCGAGCCGATTGGCGCCGACGACGCCGCACGGTCACTCGCCGCCGGCCATCGGGTCGAACTGGACCATCCGACTACGATCGCCGACGGGCTACGGGCCACAATCGGCGAACCGAATTTTCAAATCATCCGGCAGCACGTGGACGGGATCGTGACCGTATCCGAAGCAAGCATCGTCGCAGCGATGCGACTGATTTGGGAGACCCTTAAGATCGTGGTAGAACCTTCCGCTGCCGTCCCCTTCGCCGGCTTGCTGGAGCGAAAGATCGTACTCACCTCGTCGAACAAAGTCGGCGTGATCCTCACCGGCGGGAACATCGACCTGGACGCGTTGCCGTGGACGCATCGCGATCGTTGAAGTTCTGAGGCAGCACCGGCGTGAAATAAGTCGACTGGCCTGAGCCCGCTCGCACACCCGATTCGCTTCGCGCGGGAAATGAGCCGCGAAACCCTTTCCTAAATCGGCTGCCGATGAGCGTGACCATGGCGAAACACGTACCGACCTGCCATAAATCGGTCGGTCAGATCAACCCGCGACGAGGACCTCTCAAACCCGCGCACCGACTGAATCCACTTTGAGTCTTCGCTGGTGCCCGGGACAGGACTCGAACCTGCACACCTTACGGCAACGGCTTCTAAGACCGTCGTGTCTGCCATTCCACCACCCGGGCGGGTTAGGACCAATCCGAGCTTGCCGATTTCTGAGCTACGGACGCAAGCGGGTAATCCGCTCCGAATTGCTCGATGCCACCCTGCATCCATCACACTCGCTTGAAGACTTTTGCCACCGAGGACACCAAGTCCCGACACGAAGGCCACGGAGCGAGCCAGGATTTTTGGCTCTGCGAACTCTGTCTCATCGCTCTGGGCCCTCGGCGACTCATGCCTGGGCTTCAGTTGGGATCTATTCCGGTAAAAGCTGCCTTCCACCACGCCAACAACCGTCATCGGAAGACTCGATCCTCGTGGGATCAGCTAAGTCGCGGCGGCCCGCTCTCTGTTCAGCCACACCTTCGCCGCGCTCTTCATCCGAGTCAGGATGTAATAGACGGTTTGGCTCCTCAGCCGCACGAGCTGGCCGCCGACGATCTTAGGGACGAAATCCTGCGGCACGTCCATCACGGCTTCCGGTGTCGCGCCATCGAGGCCTTTGCACAGAATCGCGGTCATCGCACGCGTGAGCGTCTGCACGTGCGGCCCAAGGTTGATCCGGAAATGCACTCCCCGAGTCTGCGGATCCACTTTCAGGAACACCCCCACCGTGTCGGTGCATTCCTCATCCTTGCGCGTGTCTTCGAGATCGTACGCCTCCCCCGGCTTCAACGCGCAATTCGCCGCGCCATCGGCGAACGCGATCAGGTTCTCCCGCTTCTCCTCCTCCGGCAGGTGTTCAAATAGATCCACGATTTCGGCCAGATTCGACGGATAACTCATGGCAGACGTGCGATAAAAAAAGCCGGCTTTCCGTTCTCGCCGAATGGCAGGCACCACGGGCGGACGGCAAGGGATCCGGCTCAGCCCGGACTCTCACCCTTCGCGATCGGCGAACGCACCATGTTGCCCCACTCCGTCCAGGAGCCGTCGTAGTTACGCACCTTGTCGTATCCAAGAAGGTAAGTCAGCACGAACCAGGTGTGGCTTGAGCGCTCACCAATGCGGCAGTACGCGATGATATCGTCGTCCTTTTTCAGGCCGAGATTCTCGGTGTAAATTTTCTTTAACTCCTCAGCCGTCTTGAACGTGCCATCGTCGTTCGCTGCGACCTTCCACGGAACACTCCGCGCGCCGGGCACATGACCTCCCCGCAGGACGCCCTCCTGGGGATACTCCGGCATGTGCGTGACTTCACCTTTGTACTCTCCCGGGGAACGAACATCGATCAGCGGCTTCCGCGCCTGCGAATGAGCCAGTGCGTCGGCGTAAAATGCGCGGATGTCGGCGTCCAATCGCTTCGCGGGAACGGGATAGTTCGTAGGAGTAGGTTTCGGTTTGTCACGCGTGATCGGCCGACCCTCCGACTTCCACTTCGCACTGCCGCCGTCCAACAGCTTGACGTTCGTGTGGCCAAACAACCGGAACGCCCAGAGCGCATAAGCCGCCCACCAGTTCGCCTTGTCGCCATAGAACACCACCGTCGTTGCGGGCGTGATACCATTCTTCGAGCACACCTCTGCGAAACGTGCCGGTGAGACGTAATCGCGCTGTGTATTATCCTGCAGGTCTCCCCGCCAATCGATGTGCACCGCTCCAGGGATGTGGCCGGTATCGTAGAGGAGGACGTCTTCGTTGCTCTCCACCAC
>JBDSPT010000426.1:0-5782 GCA_039930205.1 Opitutus sp.
CTGTCAAGAACACCGTCCCGCTGTCCAAGTAACTGCCTACTCAGTAGGCACCAACCCAAAGGAAGTAGGTACCAAATGAACACGAACACCAGCACGATCGCGCTGCCCACCTTCGACTCTCAGTCGATCACCGCAAGCACACCGCCAGCAATCGCTCGTACACCGCCGTTGCCGCAATCGGCTCAGCCGCGCTCCCCACCCCGATCAGCACCGGCCACTCCCGCACGTTTGCCGGACAAGCTCCGTGAGATCCTTTCACCAACGAAGGATCGAGCGAAATAACATCCATCAGCATTCGAAAGCCGAACGCCTTGCGCGCGAGCTTCGACGCCACTCTCAATTTTGGCAGGCTGAGGTCGGGATCCACGAACAGCTCGACCGGATCGTAGCCGTACTTGCGGTGGATATCGACACACCGCGCGAAATCCGGCGCTTTGCGGTCGTCCTGCCAATAGTAATACGTGAACCACGCATCCTCGGCCGAAATCGCCACGAGGTCTCCCGATCGTTCGTGATCCAATCCTGCCGCGTGCTTGCCGGCCTCATCCAGAACCTGCGTGATCCCGTCGACACCCTCCAGGACCCGGCGGACTTCGTCCATCAACGATGGATCGTTCACATACACGTGCGCAATCTGATGATCCGCGATCGCGAACACTTTGCTCGCACCGCAATCGAGCAACTCGAGTCCGATTTCTTCCTTGATCGTGATCCAGCCTTTCTCGCGGAAAATGCGATTCAGCGCGATCGAGCGCCGCACGCGCGTGATGCCGTATTCCGACAGAATCACCGTTCGCACATTCCGCTTCGCGTAGAAGTCGATCAATCGCCCGGCGACGCCGTCAATCGCCCTAAAGTCCTCCGCCAATCGCGGATCATCAGGGCCGAGTCGCTGAAGATTGTAGTCGAGATGCGGCAGGTACACGAGCGACAGGTCAGGCCGATGTCGCTCCTCCACCCACTCGGCCGATTCCGCGATCCATTCTGACGATCCAATTCCCGCCATTGGACCCCAAAACGCCGGAAATGGAAATGGCCCGAGATCCTTTTTGATGTCCTCTCGCATGCCCATCGGGTGCGTGTAAACATCGAACACCTTGCGTCCGTCAGCCGGATACATGGGTCGCGGCGTGATCGACCAGTCGACACTCGCGTACATGTTATACCACCAGAAAAGTTTGGCACAGGTGAAGCCCGGCCGTGCTTCTCGACATTTCTCCCAAAGCTTCGGGCCGTGCACCACATGGTTCGACTGCTTCCAGAACTGGTGCTCCGCCAGTTCCCGGTGATACCAGCCATTCGCGACGGCGCCATGCTCCGACGGCCGCTTCCCTGTCAAGTACGTGCTCTGTGCCGTACACGTCACTGCCGGCAACACTGGCTTTACCTGGATCAGCCCGCCGGCACGCGCCGCGGCCTGCAGTCGCGGCGTATCAGCGCCCAGCACACGCGATGTGAGCCCGACCACATTGATCACCGCGGTCCGCTCAGCCATGACGCGCCTTCAGCTCGTCGATCGATGCATCGACCTGCGCCTCGTCCATTTCGTGCAATTCCATTCGCACCCCCGGTGCGCGAATCATCGGAATCGAAAGTCGTCCACCGAGGTGTTCGCGGAATTCCTCCAACCCTTCCACCACCTTTCGGCGTCCATTCACTCCGCGCTCATCCAGCGCCGCTGCGTACAACGTGAAGCCGAGCTGCTGCAGCATCGCGAGGATTCGGTCCGCCGTCTGCTCCGGCAGCAAACCCGTGCGTCGCGCGTAGATCAGGTCCAGAGCCATGCCGATCGCAACCGCTTCCCCATGGCTGATCTTAAACTCCGACATCTGCTCCAGCTTGTGCGCCGCCCAGTGACCAAAATCCAAGGGCCGCGCTGATCCGCGCTCGAACGGATCGCCCCCGCTCGCGATGTGATCCAAATGCTGCCGCGCACTTTCACGCACCACCGCTTCAAACGGCTCAGCCTCAAACTTCGCCAGTGCCGGCACCCGTGCCGCAATGAATTCGAAAAACGCCGCGTCACGAATCAGCGCGACTTTGATCGCCTCAATCAGTCCCGCGCGTCGCTCACGCACCGGCAGTCCGTGCAAAAACGTCAGGTCGTTGATCACCGCGTGCGGCACGCCAAAGGATCCCAGCCAGTTTTTCTTGCCGAAAAAATTGACCCCATTCTTCACGCCAATGCCACCATCGGCCTGGCTCAGGCTCGTCGTCGGCAATCGAACCAACGGAATCCCGCGATGCGCCGTGGCGGCCGCAAAACCGACCAGGTCCAACACCGCTCCGCCGCCAATCGCCACCACATACGAGTGGCGGCACAACCGCGCTTTCTCGATGGCACTCCACACCCGCTCGAGCTGCTTGAAGTCGTTCTTCACTGCTTCGCCGCCTTGTACCGACAACGGACTCGCGGCCAGCCGCACGGCGTCGCCCCTCGCCTCGAACCAGCGACTGATCTTCTGCTCGAACCCGGGAAATGCCTTTTCCAGCCCAGCA
Source organism: Opitutus sp. (assembly GCA_039930205.1). GTDB lineage: Bacteria > Verrucomicrobiota > Verrucomicrobiia > Opitutales > Opitutaceae > Opitutus. The sequence goes on from JBDSPT010000426.1 coordinate 2,500, forward strand.
TCCCACACGACCAGTGCTCGAACGTGCTCTCCCGCTTCCCGCGGCGTCAGGATCTCCGCCAGCGTGAGGTTCTCCGGCGCGAAGACCTCGCGCGTAAAAATCAGCCGGTGGTCCTGTCGCAGAGCGATGGGTCGGGAAACATGATCGGGGTTCTCAGCCATGAAATTGCATCAAGTGGAGGCGGCCTGACGTTGTGCCCAACGACCGAGCGGCACCGCTGCCGCACAGGCCGCCGCCGGCCACCACGCCCCCACCATCAGAAGTGCAATCGCATCCACCAACGGAATAAACGCAAGCAGGCGGCCGACCAGTTTGCCCAGCCTGGCGGCCGGCGCACCGGGCTGATATTCCCGCCGCGCAAGCACGCTCAAGCCGACAATATACAAGAACAGTCCTGCAATCCACGCGAGCAGCGCCGGACGGAACGCATGCTCCGGCAACGACGCGATCGTCAGCGCGAGCAGCACCCGACATCCCGCCATCAGGACGACGGACCCCGACCAGTGTTTGTGCACCCAATCGTAGAGTACGATCGTCGCCGCCAGTGCTGCCGCAATGAGCGGGGACGCACCCACTGCGACTAACAATCCAAGTCCCGACGCCAGCTCAGCGCCTCCCACCCAAGCTGCCGCTCTTCGCGAAACAATTCCGCGGGGGATCGCCCGCTCCGGTCGATGCACCGAGTCGAAACCCACGTCCGCTACATCGTTCAAGGTGGTGCCACCCGCATACGCGAGACTCCCTGCGACAATCGCCATCAGCAAAACTCCTGGCCAGGGCCACTCTCGCGACAGGCCGCCGGAAAGGACCAGCGACGCCAGTACGTTGCTCCAGACCGAAGGAAAATTTCCGGCGCGCGCCAGATCCAGCCACGCTCTCGAACGACTTCCCGGCATGGCGACTGAGTCCGTCACTGCGCGTGAACCTCCGCTCCAATCCGCGCTGCCAGTCGCGAATCCGCCAACCCTCGTTGCGCACAGGCGTCGAGCGTCCAGGCGTACTCCCGTGCCAGCTGCTCCTCGATTCCGAGCCGCATGGCGGGCGGCAATACCTCCCATGTGTAGGTCTCCATCTCCAGATGCTGACATGCCGCCGGATTTGCCTTCAGCCAGTCGAGCGTGCCCAACAAGTGATCGCGCGTATCGAAAAAGGGAGCACCGGGCGACGCGTGTAACGGAACGTGGAAATGCACCCGCCATTCATCCCCCGCGGTCATCGGCTCGGTCGAAGCGAGCGCGTCCGGGAGGTCGACAAAGCGCCGCTTCACCGTGCCGCCGTTCCCCACCACCACCTGATGCAAATACGTCGGCTCAACAAACGCCTTCAGCGCCGCGCGCCCCACGTCATCCGGTTTCACGCGCAGCGCCGAACTCAGGTGCACCTTGCTCAAACGAAGGCCCGCCGCGATGAGCCGATCCAGCGCGACGGCTGCCGTCTCGAACTCCACCGCGAGGTGACAACAATCGTAATTCACCCCCACTCGCGGCAGCAACGCCTCCACGGCACGATCACTCGCGCGCCACTCCTGAAAGAAGCCGACCGTCTCCTCGCTCGTTTCGAACTGACAGCAAGGCTCCGGCTCAAGTCCGAGATGCAGGTCTCTGCCCGTCCGCTGCGCCAAGGCATCGATGTACCGGGCACACTCCGTCAAATTCCTAAAGATGGCCGCGCGCTTCTCTGGATGCACGGCCCACGCTTTGAACGTTCCCGGCACCGTGCTCACGCTTCCCGCAATACCGTCGGGCACCAGCTCTGCGATGAGACTGAAAAGCTGACGCGTGTAGGCGAGACGCTCCGGCGTGGACCAGTCCGGCGCGTACACCTGTTCCTTCACCCGCGTACCGTGAAAATTTCCGTAAGGAAATCCGTTGATCGTGAAAACGTAGCAGTCGTTCGCATCCAGCCAGTGGCGGAACCGCGCCATCGTGTGGTCCTGCGCGAGCTCATGCGCCGCCCGCTGACCCAGTCGGAGCCCGATCGCATACGACTGTCCGCGCGCAACCCGCCGACGCACGGGGAGCGTATATTTCTCCAAAGTTGAAAACGTCTCCGCCCACGTTTCGCCGCGATGAACGTTGGTGCAGTACGCGAGGTGGATGCCATGGTTGAGCTTCATCCGACGGTCGGCTCGCCCAGGCGAAACTTGGGGCACTGTGACAGAAACCGGAGCGGATTCTGATACAACACGTGATCAACAAACTCTGCGCTGTGGCCGCGTTGTCGCATCTCCAGCGCCGCTTTCGGCACCGCCAGCGGATCACTAACGCCCCAGTCGCAGGCACAATTCATCCAGATGCGTTCGCGGCCGCACAACTCCACCATGTCCACCGCACGCGGTGGAGACGATTTGGAATCCGGATACAAAGTAATTCCCGCCCAAAAGCCGCGATCAAGCACGCGTTGAATCGTGTGCTCTTCCACGTGATCGATGATCACGCGATCCGGCTTCACGCCTGCATGCGCCCGCAATACGTCGATGATCAGCTGCGTGCCTTTCATCTTGTCTTCGAGATGAGGCGTATGAACCAGGATGAGCTGATCGTGCTTTACCGCGAGGTCGATGTGCTGCTCGAGCACCTTCAACTCATTTCGCGTGTTGCGGTTCAAGCCGATCTCACCGATCCCGAGCACGTTTGGCTTGGTTAGAAATTCCGGGATCAACGCCATCACCTCGTGCGCCAGTACCAGGTCTTCGGCTTCCTTGGGGTTGATGCATAGCCAGCTGAAGTGCGGCAGGAGAAACTTCTTTGCCCGCGCCGGCTCGTACTCCGTCAGCTGTCGAAAGTAATCCCGAAATCCATCCGCCGAACTCCGATCAAAGCCCGCCCAGAACGCCGGCTCACACACCGCCACGCAACCTGCCGTCACCATCGCAAGATAGTCGTCCGTTGTGCGGCTCACCATGTGGCCGTGAGGTTCGATGTAGCGCATGGCGAAGTTATTTCGCAGTCGGATGCCAGGCCCCGAGCGCGGCTTTGCCCGTCGACGTTTCATCAGCAGCCGTGGTGGGGTCGCTCAGAGATTCCAGCACCCTTCGCGCTCGCTCCGACTTTCCATCGACCAGGATCTGCGCCGCCTCACGCAGAGCCGCGCAACGAAAGTCGTCAGCCGCTCCGTGCCGCTCCACTCGATCCAGAAAAGCTGCCACTTCGATCAACTTCGCCCTCACGCCAATAAATCCATGATCCACGAGCGCTTTCGGCGCCAGAGTGGGCGTCGGCGTCGAAGCCAGTGAGGGATTGGGGCTGCGCATGGGCATGGACGAAAGGTCCTAGGAAAACCA
>JBDSPT010000427.1:0-6242 GCA_039930205.1 Opitutus sp.
AAGCCGGGCGAATGGCCCGGCTTTTTTCGCATCTGAATTCCGACAACTAGCGGCTCAGCTAAATTAAGCTCCCCGTTTTTCCGGCGGGTGAAACGGAATGTTCGAACCGGCGGAAGCTCCGGAAGAGGGCTGCTGTTGACGACGGGCAGCGCGCCAACCTTCGCGATGTTTTCGAATCCAATCGAGCAGCGCTCGTTCAAAGCCGATGTCGTAGCCCAATCGTTCAGACTCCAGCCACTTGTGTTTCAGAATCTCCTCCCGCTCAGCCAGGAACTCTTGATAGAGGCTGGATTGCTTAACGAAATCCCGGCTGGTCGCCGGCTCTGGTGCGGAGGAAGTCATTCGGCAGATCTGCGCGGACGGAAATGAGAGGGAGGTGACCATGGCTGTCAATGCCTGCAATTTTCCTAAACGTTACATTGGTGCTCTCGCGGGCTGATTCAGCCGCGACAACAGTGTGTCAGCGACCTCGCGAAACGTCCGGCCCGCTGGACTATCCGGAGATTTGACAACGATTGGCATTCCTGAGTCGCCGCCTTCGCGAATTTCTAAGATCAGCGGAACTTGGCCTAGCAGCGTGGTGCCGAGTTTCTCGGCGGTGAGGATTCCGCCACCGTTGCCGAATAGCTCGTGCTTCTGCCCGGCCGGATCGAGGAAGTAGCTCATGTTCTCTGCCACGCCCAGGAGCGGTACGTTGACCTTCTGAAACATCAATCCGCCTTTTCGCGCCACGTTCGTCGCTGCTGGCTGGGGAGTCGTAACGATGATCGCACCGTCCAACGGTAGAGTCTGCACGAGCGACAACTGTGCGTCGCCTGTGCCGGGAGGAAGATCAACGAGCAGCACGTCGAGTTCGCCCCATTTCACGTTCTGCACGAACTGCTGAATTGTTTTCATGATCATCGGCCCGCGCCACACGACCGGGGTGTTGTCATCGACGAGAAATCCCATGCTCATGACTTTCACTCCATGTCGCTCGATGGGGATCAGCATCGCCTGTGCGCCTTCGCCTTCCACTTCGGGCCGACCCTCGATTCCCATCATCAGCGGAACGCTCGGTCCGTAGATGTCGCAATCCATCAAGCCGACCCGACCCGGCCTACCTGCGGCGCTGAGAATCTGGGCGAGGGCACACGCGAGGTTCACCGCAAACGTGCTTTTGCCGACGCCGCCTTTGCCCGACGCGATCGCGACGGCGTGCTTAATTGTTTTTGGCGTCGTCGCATTCCCGCCGAGGTTATTACTCGCGCCACCGGCGGGAGCTTTCAATGGCGTCACTGCGATATCGATGATGGTCTCGGTCACTCCCGGGATTGCGCGCAGGCAAAGATCCACTTCGCGTTTTAGCTGCAGTGGAATTTTTGGGTCACTCGTCGTTAACCCGAGTGAAACTTTGGCAGTGCCCTCAACCAACGCGGCCGCGCGGACGAGTCCAAACGAAACGATATCCCGACTGAAGCCAGGATACTTCACTTGCTTCAGGTGTTCTTTGAGTTCGTCGGACGTCACGGAGAAAAAACAAACATGGAGGGAATTAGAGTTGTTATGCGTGGAAGGGCTGTAAATAGAAATGCCAGATCCTGCCAACCTACGGCACCTTTTCTGTCATGCAAAAAATTCTCCGACTGTTCCTCCTCTTAAACTCACTGACTCTTTCCTGTTTTGCGCAGCGCGACATTGGCTTCGTCGACGTCGTCGCGGAGAAAAACACGGTTCCGATTCGCGTGTCGGCCAACACGCCCGAGCTCAACGCACTCGCGCTGCAGGCGTTCGGTTCGCACGGGCGCTATCGCGTGACCTCCAGCGGCTACGCTTACGACATCAAGTTCTCTCAGATGACTCCGACCCAGGTGCGCGTCGATATTACCAAAGGTGCCGCGGGTACTCCGTTTGGCTCTGAAGTCGCGACGGGCGCGAACCCGCGCCAGGCGCTGTTGCGGGCGGCTGACGCCGCAGTGGTGAAAACGAACGGGCTCGGACTGAAAGGATTTTTCACGGGTCAACTCGCCTTCATCGGCGAGCGCACCGGCAAGAAAGAAGTCTACACCTCCGACCTGTACTTCGGTGGCGCCAAGCAGATCACTCGTGACAATGCCCTCGCGCTCATGCCGCGCTGGTCTCCGGACGGAGCGCATCTCGTCTACACGAGTTTCTACAAGTCCGGCTTCCCGGATATTTTTCAGATCGATCTGAGCACGTATCAGCGAAACACCTTCGTGAGCTTCAAGGGGACCAACAGTGGCGCTCGTTACAGCCCGAACGGCCAGCAAGTCGCGATGGTCCTGAGCGGTGAGGGAACTCCAGAAATCTACGTGAGTGACGCCCAAGGTCGCAAGGTCGCGCGTAAGACCCGTTCGGATGCGGTCAAGTCCTCGCCCTGCTTCTCGCCCGACGGCTCGCGCCTCGTGTTCGCCATGGAGCCAGGTCCCCAACTGTATCTCATGTCGGCCGGCGGTGGCGCCGCCACGCGGCTCACGACGGGATTGAGCGGATATTGCGCGGAACCGGATTGGAGTCGCGCCGATCCCAACAAGATCGCGTTCACGTTGCGCGTCGGTCGGAACTATCAAATCGGCGTCGTGAATGTCTCGCAGCGGACGAGCGAACAAGTCTCGAAGGCGCCGTTCGACGGCATCGAGCCGTGCTGGCTCGGCGATGGTCGCCACCTCGTGTACACGGCGCGGACCGCCGCGGCCAGCCGCATTTGCATTCTTGATACGGTCACGGGCAAGAGCGTGCCGGTCAGCCCATCGTCATTCGGCACGGTGATGCAGGCGAACGTGCTTCATCAGTAAACGCCCGACCGAAATCAGCATGAAAAAAGCCGCACGGTTGTGCGGCTTTTTTGTGCACTGTTGCCGCCCTGCGGGCGCAGCGTGGGGACCGGGTTTACTTCGCCGCAGCGTAGTTGGCTTCGGCCGCGTCCCAGTCGACGACGTTCCAGAAGGCAGTGATGTAATCAGGACGGCGATTCTGGTAGTTGAGATAGTACGCATGCTCCCAGACATCGAGGCCGATGACTGGCTTGCCTTCAAAGCCGGCGACGGCCTTGCCCATGAGCGGGCTGTCTTGATTCGCGGTCGAGCCCACGGCGAGTTTTCCATCAGCCCCCACAACCAGCCACGCCCAGCCGGAGCCGAAGCGGGTCGTCGCGGCTTTGCCGAAATCTTCCTTGAACTTGGCGAGTCCGCCGAGCTGTGACTCGATCGCTTCGGCCAGTTGGCCCTTGGGCGAACCGCCTTTGCCCGGCCCGAGAATTTTCCAGAAGAACGAATGGTTCGAGTGACCACCGGCATTGTTTCGGACACCGCCGCGAACGGCTTCAGGAACTTTCGAGAGGTCTTTGATCAACGTGTTCACGTCGAGCGCTGCGAGGTCAGGAGTGTCCTTCAGGAGGTTATTCGCATTCGTGATGTAGGCCTGGTGATGCTTCGTGTGATGGATTTCCATCGTCTTGGCGTCGATGTGTGGCGCCAGCGCGTCGTAGGCATAAGGGAGTTTCGGGAGTTCGTAGGCCATGGCTAGGATTGAGTTACTGTTGATGGGAAAGGCGCAAGGTGCGTGGGGTGGCCAGTCGCGTCAACTGCGGCTGCGGCTTTATGCCGCTTTGCGGATCGAGCAATATTTCAGGCAGGGTTTCCGAGCCCTGCAGACTCCACTTGGCCGTAACAATTCACAGGAGCGCCCGCGAATCACGCGAATGGACCCGAATGTCAGAGGAGCGGTTCGATTTTTGCACAAATCCAAGCTCACTCACCGATCGGGCCCCATCGTTTTTTCAGCCTTTCCATTCGGGTAGATTCGCGCCGTACGCGGCTAACTGCATGGTTCCGGCTCAGACTTCGGGAGCGTCAGGTAATTTCCGCTTCGTCCGGAAAAAAGCCTGCAGGAGATCGCGACATTCGTTCTCCAGCACGCCGCCTGCCGTCAATTCGAGATGATGGTTAACCCGAGGCAGCTCGTTGAGATTCGTCGCTCCACCAAGGCATCCCATCTTGGGATCTGGCACCGCGTAACACACGCGTTTTACGCGCGACATGAGCATGGCACCCGAGCACATCGGGCAGGGTTCTTTGGTCACATAGACCGTCGCGCCCTCGATACGCCAGTCGCCGAGTTTTCCCGCGGCTTGGGTCAAGGCCAGCATCTCGGCGTGAGCGGTTGGATCATGGGCACCTTCGACCATGTTGTGAGCGGAACCGATGACCTCGCCACCGACTTCGATCACTGCGCCGATCGGTACTTCGTCGTGTCGCCATGCATCGATCGCCTGGTTGTACGCCAGGCTCATGAAAAACACGTCGTCGCGCACGAGCTGCGACGGGAATCGTTTCTCAAACGGGCAGGGAAAGGCGATAAAGCTCTCGGACATGAAGGGATGGGCGATCGGCGAGCCCGTGACGGAAATCGCCAAGGGAAAGCCTTGCCTACGCTCACCGTTTCCGCCTTACAAGGGACTTTTATTTCCGTACGCCCGACTCTATGACCCTGCTCACACCCTGCAATATCCCTGACTGCTCCCTCTATGGCCGACGGTAATTCGATTGAGGTTGAGGGTCGCGTGGTCGCGGTACTGCCGGGGACGATGTTCAAAGTTCAGCTCTCGAACGGTCACGTCGTGTTGGCGCACATTTCGGGGAAGTTGAGGAAGAACTTCATCAAGATCGCCGCTGGCGACATGGTGAAGATGGAAATGAGTCCGTACGACTTGGAGAAGGCACGAATCACGTTCCGCATGAAGGAAACGAATTCGAACTACGTGCCGCCGCCACGTCGCCGGCAGTACTGATCGGTTTGCGCGGCTTGGCCGTAGCACGAATCAGGTGAGGGCAGGCTGCGGCTCAAGTGGTCCCGCGAAACGACACGGCTGGTTTGCGCGAATGTCAGGCGTTGAACTTCGTGCGTCGAACCTTTGAATTCGACGAAACGTGAGCGCACTCAAATCAAAGCGGGCATGCGCCCAGGATCAAAGTGCCGCGCCGGCCGCCTTCGTTGATGATATCGAGGGCTATCTTGGATTCATCAGCCTCGAACGCGGTCTGTCGAAAAACACGGTTTTCGGCTATCGCCGGGACCTGGATCAGGCGGCCTCGTTCTTGGTGCGACGCGGCGTGACGAACTGGCGTTCGGTGCGCCCGACTGAGATTGCGGAATGGGTCCATTCGCTTGGAGCAGGGTACAAGGTCACGAGCCTTGCCCGGAAAGTCTCCGCTCTGCGCAATCTCTCGAAGTACTTGGTTCGCGAAAAGCTTCGAGCAGACGATTTCACTGCCCAGCTGTCGGCACCTAAAATGAGCCGGCAGATGCCTGGGACGCTGACCGCCGGGGAGATCGAGCGATTGCTCAATGCCGCGGACGGCGGCGGTGCGGCAGGATTAAGGGACCGCGCCATGCTCGAACTCTTTTATTCGAGCGGGCTGCGTGTATCCGAATTGGCCGCACTCACGTTGCAACAGCTCAACGTGGAGCACGGATTTCTTCGCGTGTTCGGCAAGGGTTCCAAAGAGCGGGTGGTCCCCATCGGCGGAAAGGCGGTCGCAGCGTTGACCGTGTATCTCACGGCTGGCCGACCGAAGCTCGTGCGTTCGCGCACGGGGAGTCAGTTGTTTCTCAACAAAAACGGCACGGCGCTTTCCCGAGTCATGCTCTGGATGATCGTGAAAAAATATGCGCAGCGCGCTGGCATCACCAAGAACGTGAAGCCGCACGCTCTGCGTCACTCGTTCGCCACTCATCTGCTCACCGGCGGCGCCGACCTTCGGGCGATTCAAGAGATGCTTGGCCACGCAAGCATCTCGACGACCCAGATCTACACGGCCGTCGAACCCCAGCGGCTGCTTGATCACCACGCCAAGTTTCATCCGCGCAACCGTCAGAGATCAGCGGACTGACATCGCGGCAACGGCGGGTCGCGTCGCGATCCGTTTTCTCCACGTGTCTTCGACCTTGGTCTGCGCTTGTACAGCCCGTGCCCCTTTGCCCCGACTCGTGGTGGAGGTGTACTGAGCAGGCACGTCACCACAACGTGATTGTGCCTCTTGCTCAGCCGTGGATAGCGCGCATAAATCCATCGATCGCGCTGCAGGCAGGAGGAACCTTAGAGCCTTTTAAACAGAACTGTAGCCGAGTTCCTGTCATTGCGAGAAGCGCAGTGACGAAGCAATCCAGCTGGATCGCCACGGCGCGCTTCGCGCACCTCGCGATGACAATGAGGCGGCGTCCGGCTACAGTTTAATTTAAAC
>JBDSPT010000428.1:0-8046 GCA_039930205.1 Opitutus sp.
TTGATGATGGGAGTTGAGAGGAGCGATCCGAACGTCCCGCCATTCGTAATCGTGAAGACGCCGCCTTCCAAGTCGGCGAGGGTGATCTTGCCCTCGCGAGCGCGGGTGGCGGCGTCGGCGATCTTCTTTTCCACCGCAGCCATCCCGAGGCTGTCGCAATCACGAATGACGGGGACCATCAGTCCCTTGTCAGTGGAGACCGCGACACCGATGTCGTAATAGTGATTCTCAACGACCGAGTCGCCGTCGATCTGGGCGTTAACCGCGGGGACTTCCTTGAGCGCGTGAACAACGGCCTTCACGAAGAACGACATGAAGCCGAGCTTCACCCCGTTCTTCTTCACGAAGTCGTCCTGGTACTTGGCGCGCAGCGCCATCACACCGGACATGTCGACCTCGTTGAATGTGGTAAGCATCGCCGCTTCGTGCTGAGCCGCGACCAGTCGCTGAGCGATTTTCTGCCGCAGAGGCGTCATCTTCTTTCGCGTCTGGCGCTCACCCGTCGCTGGCTTCGCCGCCGGGGCGGAAACGAGCGGAGCAGCTGGAAGCGGCGCCGCGGACGTTGCTGCCGGCTTTGCGTCCGTCGCAGCAATCACGTCGCCCTTTGTGACACGGCCGCCTTTGCCGGTGCCGGCAAGTTTCGAGGTGTCCACGCCGGACTCGGTTGCGATACGACGAACCGCGGGAGAGTCGGTCGTGAGAGATTTTGCCGTCTTGGTCTCGCCCGCACCGGCGGCGCTTGCGGCCTGCTCAGTACCTGCAGGAGCGTAGGGATTGGGCAGGACTGACGTGGCCGTACCGTCTTTTCCCGTGGATACAGCGGGGCTGGTCGCAACCTCGGAGTTGATCGTCGCGACGACCTCTCCAATTTTCACCTCGGCGCCCGCTTCGACCTTGATCGTGATCGTGCCGGCAGTTTCGGCCGTGCCTTCCGAAGTGATCTTGTCGGTCTCCAACTCGAAGAGCGGCTGGTCTTTTTTCACGACGTCGCCGTTATTGACGTGCCACTTGGCGAGCACGCCGGAACTGATCGATTCGCCCATCGGCGGGATTTTAACTTCGAGATTGGCCATGAGGGGAGGAGACGTTGTCGCCGGGATCGCGCTTTGGTTCGCGGATCCGTTCAGCAGGAGTGACGGGTGGAGGAGTGGTGCAGGAACTTAGACGTTGAACGCGTCCTGCAGGAAGGCGGCCAGTTCAAACTTGTGGAGCGCGAGGGCGCCGACGGCGGGCGAGGAGGCGGCGTCGCGTCCGGCATAGAGGGGAAGGAAACCGAAGATCTCGGAAAGCTGTGGAGCGATAAACGACCATGCGCCCATGTTCTGCGGTTCTTCCTGACACCACACGACGCGGGCGCCGGAATAGTCGTCAGCCAGTTGCGCGATCCGATCGCAATGCAGCGGATGGAGCTGCTCAACGCGCACGATTGCCGTACCCGTGAGTTTGTTACGGTCACGATAGTCGACGAGATCGTAGTACACCTTGCCTGAGCAGAAGATGAGGCGATCCGTTTTTTCCGGCCGCGCGGGATCATCGATGATCTCTTGAAACGCGCCGGACGTGAATTGATCGAGCTTCGACGTTGCGGCCGGATGGCGCAGCAGCGATTTGGGCGACATTACGATGAGCGGCTTCCGGAAATGCCGTTTCATCTGACGACGCAGCGAGTGGAAGAAATTCGCGGGGGTGGTGATGTTCACCACCTGCATGTTGTCCTCGGCGCAGAGTTGCAGAAAGCGCTCGAGCCGGGCCGAGGAATGCTCGGGTCCCTGGCCTTCGTAACCGTGCGGCAGCAGCAACACGATGCCGCTGGTGCGTTGCCACTTCGATTCGCCGCTCGCAATAAACTGATCGATGACCACCTGGGCACCGTTCGCGAAGTCCCCGAACTGTGCCTCCCAGATGCAGAGCATCTGAGGATAGTCCATCGAGTAGCCGTAGTCGAAACCCAACACGGCGGCCTCCGAGAGCAGGGAATTGTAAACGCAGAAGCGCGCCTGCTTGTCCGAGAGATTCAGCAGCGGGATGTACTTGTCGCGCGTTTCCGAATCATAGAGCACCGCATGGCGATGGCTGAACGTGCCGCGTTCCGTATCCTGTCCGCTGAGCCGCACGGGCGTGTTCTCCAGCAGCAACGATCCAAAGGCCAGGGCTTCCGCGAAACCCCAGTCAACCGGGCCGCCTTCCTTGTGCACCTGAACGCGATTCTCGAGAAACCGTTTGATCTTCGGATTCAACTTGAACGTCGCCGGGACCTTCGTGAGTCCCGCCACGAGTTGGGCGATGACTTCCGCGCTGACACCCGTCGGAACGGAAGCGTGGCTGTAGTCCGGTTGAAACACCGCGGTCGAACCATGGAACTTGCTGGTTTCGATGGCGGCGGCGCGGTGGGCGCTTTGCACCACTTCCTTCGCTTTGGCTCTCTCGAGGTTGGTCTCGAGGGCCGCACTGTATTCCGCCTTGATGGCGTCAGCGCCCGCCTGGGTGATCGTGCCTTCCTGAACCAGTTTTTCGGTCAGAATCGCCGAAACCTGTGCATGCACCGCGATCTTTTTGTAAAGGGTCGGCTGCGTGAAGGCCGGTTCGTCGCTTTCATTGTGACCGTGTTTGCGATAGCAATACATGTCGATCACGACGTCCCGTTTGAATTTGACGCGAAACTCGAGCGCAAGCTGGGCGACGTAACACACCGCCTCGGCGTCGTCGCCGTTCACGTGGAAAACGGGGGCTTCGATCATCTTCGCGACGTCGGTGCAGTAACGGGTCGAGCGCGCCTCGGACGGCTGGGTCGTAAAACCAATCTGGTTGTTGATCACCAGGTGGACCGTTCCGCCGGTGCGATAGCCTGGAAGCTGGGAAAAGTTGAGGGTCTCCGCGACCACGCCCTGGCCGGCAAAGGCCGCGTCGCCGTGAATCAGGAAGGGGAGTACGCGACGGCGATCTTCGGTGTCGCCACGGATTCGCTGGCGGGCCCGCGCTTTGCCTTCGACGACCGGGTCGACGATCTCCAGGTGCGAGGGATTGGCCGCGAGGCGAACCTCGATCTTTTTGCCCGAGGTCGTTTCCAGCACCGCTTCGTATCCGAGGTGATACTTCACGTCGCCATCACCACCCACCGCATCCGGGATGTAGTTTTCCGAGAACTGCTCAAAGAGCACCTCGAACGGCTTGCGCAAAATTGAGGTGAGGACGTTCAGCCGGCCGCGGTGTGCCATGCCCACGACAATCTCTTCGACTCCGACTTCCGGGCACTTTTCAATCACCGCGTCCATCGCCGCGATGAACGTCTCGGCCCCTTCGCCGGAGAAACGTTTCTGGCCGACATACTTCGTGTGGAGAAACTTCTCGAAGAGCTCCGCCTTGTGCAGCCGGCGGAGAATGCGGATCTTCTGCCTGGCGGTGAAATTCGGCTGGTTGTTCGACTCCTCCATCCGCGACTGCAGCCACTCGCGGGCGTCGTGGTCCTGACAGTGCATGTACTCGACGCCGATCTTGCCGCTGTAGGTTTGCTGGGCGGCGCTCACGATGTTACGCAGCTTCATTTGACCGCCGCCCTTGAAAGTAGTGAGCGTGAAAGAGTCGTCGAGATCCGCTTCCTCCAAACCAAAATGAGCGAGAGTTAATTTCGGATGCGGCGGCGGGGCCTCTCCCAGTGGATCGAGGTGTGCCTGCAAGTGCCCATGTGCGCGGTACGCGTTGATCAGGCGGCTCACTTGAGCCTGTTTGATGCTGTCAACGATGCGAACACCGGATTCCGGTACATTGGTCAGCGTGTTGCCGCTATTGCCGAGGGTGAATCCTTGGAAGAACGCACGCCAGGTGGGGTCGACGGAATCCGGGTTTTGTTGCCACGCTTCGAAGGCCGCTTCGATCACAGCGGTATTGGCGTTGGGCGACACGTTGAGGGAATTCATGGAAGATAAGAAATGAGCGCCGCACACAGACAATCGGGGGTCAATTGCGCGGGGCGCGTCATTAGAAAAGAGTGTCGGGTAACTCAGCATGAGTTCTGCAGGGACTCAAGCTTCCGGTGCTCGTCAGCGGGGGATTGCAATCGCGCTTAACGAGAGTAACAGCGGGATTAGTTTTTTCATTTTCGCATGGAAACCGAAATCAAAGCTTCACTTACCTTCCTCCTCGCCGCCATCAAACGCGCCGATGGACAGCTGGTCGCGTCAGAGATGGCGAAGCTCGACGACTTTCTGGAGCGTGGCCGCACCACGTTGCATCCACAGTTGGTGCATTTTCTCCAGAACCGAAGTTACGCCAAAGCGGTGATGTTCCTGGGCGGTGAGACGGACATTCCGGTCGGTGCCTGTGGCGGTCGAGCGGGGCGCAATTGAGATGGCGGGCGGCGGCAAAATTCCGACCGACGGCGGCGGGTCTCTGGGTCAGAATCCGTTCGGAGCGCTGAGCAACGCAGGCCTCCCGGTCGCACCGAAAGTGACGCTGGAGCAAGCGAGCTCGACCGGTCCCGACAAAGCCGGAAAGGGAGGCGCCAAATTAGCGCCGGACAAAAATCGTGGTCGAGTGGATATCAAACGTGAAACTGGTGGCCGTGGCGGCAAAACGGTCACGGTGGTCAGCGGGTTCATGGGAATCGGACTCCCCGAGAAAGAGCAGCTCTCCAGGAAGATGCGCGCCGCCTGCGGGTGCGGCGGCACCGTCAAAGACGGGCAAATCGAGATTCAGGGCGACCAGCGCGAAACGGTGGCTCGAATCCTTTCGGATGCCGGGTTTCGACCAGTATTTGCCGGGGGATAAGTGAGCTCTGCATTCCGTCGTAGGTAGCGCGCTCGCGCGCGGTCGGCCAGGGAAAATGAGATTCCCAACCCACCGCCTTGCTACCCCGCCGCTTTCGCGGTGAAAGCCCGTTCCGGCCGAGATATCCCCAACGATCTCCGGCGCTACGCGGCGAGACCAGCGGCCAGAGCGAGAGCGGCCTTCGCGCGATTTAGGATATACAAGTGATACCCGGGCGCTCCTTTGGCGATGAGCTCGCGGATTTGGCTGAGTGCCCAATCGATTCCGATCGTCTCAACCACATCCGTGTTGTCCGCGCCGGCTTCCAGGCGCGTGATCAGTTTCTGTGGGAGCGAGGCCCCGCACATCGTGGTAAAGCGCTGAATTTGTTTCAGCGAAAGAACCGGCATGATGCCGGGTACGATGGGGACACTGATTCCCGCCGCACGACAGCGATCCACAAAGCGGAAGAAGACGGCGTTATCGAAAAAAAGCTGGGTGGTGATGAAGTCCGCGCCCGCATCAATTTTGCGCTTCAAATTCGCGAGATCGACCTCGAGCGAAGGTGCTTCGGGGTGGCGTTCCGGATAACCGCCGACCCCGAGGCAAAAATCCGAACGATCCTTTTTCAGCAGCGCCACGAGGTCGCTGGCGTAGCGGAGACCATCCTTGTAGGGAGTGAAGGTGGTCTCACCTTTGGGCGGATCGCCCCGCAACGTCATAATGTTGCGGAATCCGGCCGCGTGGATGCGCTCGGCGACAGCGGACAGTTCTGCCCGCGTATGTCCGACGCAGGTCAAGTGCGGCATGACCGTGAAACCGCAATCGGTGCGCAGAATCTCGCTCACTTGGGCAGTCCGCTCGCGGGTGCTACCGCCGGCGCCGTAGGTGACGGAGACAAAATCAGGGTTGATTCGTCGGAGGGCGGTGGCGGTGGAGCGGAGTGCATCGACGCCTGCGTCGTCCTTGGGCGGAAAAAACTCCAACGAGCGCACCGGCCGCTGCCGCGCAAAAAAGTCAGAGATGGGCCGATCGGGCGTCATGTCGAATCAACGCATACGGGAACGTTGATATGTGTAAAGATAAGAGTTGGCAGACAGGCTTGGTTGGAGGGCCGCACCTTGCGCCACTCAACGCCGAGCTTTCGGATGGTGCACTCCGATGAACTCTCAACTGCATCTGTCATTGTGAGACCCGACCCAACGGTGGGTTTGGGTAGATGGCCACGCCGGCAAGCCGGCTCGCAGTGACAAACATGGGCGTGTGCGCCGAGGCGATAGGCTCTTGTTCCTATCTAGCGAACCTCACCCGTTCAGTGACTTCAGGTAAGCTCGCCAACCCCCAAATGTGGTGATGTCGGTTGCCCCGCGCAGCGCGGCGGGCTCGGCGATGAAGCCTTTGACGCTGGATCCGTCGGCGAGCTGGAGCGTTCCGATCCCGAGCGGAGGCGGAATCGCGGCGACGAAGTTCGCCCACTCCGCGGGAGCCAGAGCCCAAACTTCGACTTCGATCTTGTTGCCGCCCGACCCCGCGTCGACGCGTTCCAACCCGGGTTTACGCGGCGTCGTTCCCGCCAAGGCATAAAAACGATAGCAATCCGCGGTGTGCGTTGCGCGGACGAAGTGTCCCCCACGTTGAGTGAGTTCGCGATTGAGTGGCTGGCCGGTGAGGTGCGCGCCCACCACCGCGAGCTCCATTCCCGTTTCGCGTTCGGCCGCTTTAGGAAGCGATGCGGGAAACGCGTGCTTGGTTGCGCCGACCGTTGTCGCAGTCGCACGGTGGAATCGATCGGCGAGACCGGCGAGTCGAGCGTCGCTCCACGCCGGCCCGAACAGAGTTATTCCGAAGGGCAGTCCGTCGGGACGAAAGCCCGCTGGGACCGCGATGGCTGCGGTATCGAGCAGATTAGCGAAGTTGGTATAGTGCCCGAGCCGTGAATTCAGGGTGATCGGATCAGCCTCGAGTTGGGCTCGACTGTAGATCGAGGCCGCGGTCGGCAAAACGAGGGCATCAACTTGAGTCCACGTCCGATCAGCTTGGCGCCGAAGGGCCGCGAGTTGGTAGAGCGCTTCGAACGCATCGACTGCGAGCGGCTTTGCACCGCCTTCGATGATTTTGCGCGTCACGGGAAAAATCGCGTCCGCGTGTTGCGCATGAAAGGTCCGAATCGCTGACCAGCGCTCGGCCACCCAGGGACCTTCGTAAAGGAGCCGCGCCGCATCGCGAAACGGCGTGAAATCAATTTCGACTTGCTGACCGCCGATGGCGATCAATCCGGAGATCGCAGCCAAAAACAGCGCCGGATTTTGCGCATCGCCGAACCACTCGAGCTGATCCGTTTTGGGTACGCCAAAGCGAAAAGCACCGGGAAAAACCAGTGTTGGAACACTCGGTGCCGGTCGAGAGAACGGATCCTCGGCGTCGTAGCTTCCTGCAATCTGCGCAGCGGTGGTGGCATCGTCGACCGTGAGCGCGAAGATCGAAATGCAGTCGAGCGAGCGACACGCGGGCACCACTCCACGGCTGCTCAACCATCCGCGAGTCGGTTTTACGCCGACCAGATTCTGGAACGACGCTGGCACGCGGCCCGAACCGGCCGTGTCGGTGCCAAGCGAAAACGTGACGAGACCGGCGGCGACCGCAGACGCCGACCCGCTGCTTGATCCGCCTGGAATCATCTCCGGGTGAAACGTGTTACGCGGAACGCCGTACGGAGAACGGACGCCCACGAGCCCGGTCGCAAACTGATCGAGGTTGGTTTTCCCGATGGGAATCGCGCCAGCGGCCATCAGTTGAGCGACGACCGGGGACGATGCGCTCGGCGTGTACTTAAAGTCTGGGCACGCAGCGGTGGTTGGAGCGTGCGCGAGATCGATGTTGTCCTTGATCGCAAACGGCACCCCGAACAGGGGCAATGTCTGTGGATCGACGCCGTCGAGCGCACGCGCGTACTCGTGCAACCTGTCAACTGACAGTAGGTGGATAAACAGTGCGGGGTCATTGTAGCCTGTAATCCGGCGCAGCACTTCGTCGACGAGCGCGGAGGGCGTCAGTTGGCCCGAGCCATAGGCTGAGCGCAGCGAAACAAGGTCGAGACTGAGGTCAGATAAGGACGGCATCGGTGGCGGTTCTGCAGCTTTCCAGCCAACCTGAAGCCGTCAACGCGCCGCTGCGCCACTTCGGCTACCGTTTAGGCAAACATGGTCTAGAGCGGTTTAACTTAAACTGGAGCCGGACGCCGCCTCATTGTCATCGCGAGGTGCGCGAAGCGCGCCGTGGCGATCCAGCTGGAATGCTTCGTCG
>JBDSPT010000429.1:0-4882 GCA_039930205.1 Opitutus sp.
GAGCGGGCCACATATATACATCATCGCGGCGCGTTGCGTCCGGCCAGGGCGGGCAGCCAGACCGAGCAAGCCTACCGCGGCGGGGGCGGCGCGTCCCAGCCGAAGACGTCAAGAGTCAAGACCTGACGTTTACGTCTGCCCAGACCCCATCGGATCGCAGCGCCACCTTCCCGCGCCAAGCTCACAGTTCGACGACGAGGTACTCCTGCTCGACCGTGACCGGGAACGTCTCGGCGAGGTAGGGGCCGGGGACAAGTCCGGGGGCGGGTGGGGTCAGTGTGTTTCCAGGCACGACTGCGACCTCATAACTTTTCACCCGCACCGCTTTGGGATCAAACCACGACTGGCCGGTGCGAATGTCGAACTCCCACCCGTGCCACGGGCAGCGGAGGATTTCACCGGTGCGCGTCATCTCGTAGCTGCCGGGCGCGTTCGAGGTGATGCAGCTGCCCAGCTTGCCTTCGCACAGCGCCGCGCCCTGGTGCGGACAACGGTTGCGCAGCGCGAAAAATTCGCCACCGACGTTGAAAACGCCGATCGCCCGCCCGTCGACGACGAGCAGCTTCCGCCCGCCCGGGGCAATCTCCGCAGCACTGCCGATGATGTGCTTGGCCATGTCCGAAATGCGGGTTCAGGCGAAACCGTAAAGCGCGCACGCATTCTCGCGGCGGATCGCCTGGCGGAGCGCCGGCGTCAGCGTGGAGGGCAGGGCGTGGTCGGGGTTGTCGAAATCCCAGTGCGGATAATCGGTCGAAAACAGCAGCCGATCGTTCATCCCGAGATGGCCGAGCATGGCCGTGAACTGGGCGGGTTCCGGTGGTTCCTCGATCGGCTGGGTCGTCAGCCAGAAATGGCGCCGGAAGTACTCCGACGGCAGGTGCCGCAGCCGCGGCGTCTCCGCCTTCAGCTGTCGCCACGACCGATCCAGGCGCCACAACAGCGGCGCGATCCAGCCGAGGCCTGCTTCGATGAAAACAATCTTCAGCTGGGGGAACTCCTCGAACACGCCCTCGCAGATCAGGCTGATGAGGTGCGCCTGAAACGTCTGGCTCATGCCGGTGTGGTACTCCAAATAGTAGGCCGGCCAGCCGGCGCCCGAGATGGGAATTCCCCCCGCCCAACCGCCGAAGTGAATCCCGATGGGAAGATCACGCTCCATCGCTGCGGCGTAGATGGGCCAATACATCCGCTGGCCGAGCGGCTGGCTCGTGCGTGATGGAATCAGCACCTGCACAAACCGGCGGTTGGCGCCGTGGCGTTTGATCTCCGCCACCGCGAGGGGCGCATCCTCAAATGGCACCAGCAGCGAGGCGCGCAGTCGCGGCTCGGGCTCGAGCCACTCCGCAATCTGGCACGCGTTGGCGGCCGTCGCCATCGCCGCATCATAGTCGCGTTCCTGGTTGCGGATCGTGATGAGGGTGTTGAGCACCCCGAAATCGATCGGCCACGCGTCGAGCAGCTGCTGGCGCAGGAAGGGCAGATTCGATCCCGGCGGTCCCCCGCCCGGCGGCCACGAATCGGTCCGCGACGCGAATGGCATGGCCTTGGGATAATAGTCGCCGGGCAGCTGGCGGCGGCCGAACTCGCGCTGGTAGTCCTGCCACTTTTTGGGCAGGTAGCGCGCGAGGGCCTCCATCGTGATTGTGTTGTGGATATCACAATCCACGAGTCGGGAGCAGGAGGCGGCGCACATGGGATCAAAAGCGATAGAGGGCCCGGGCGTTGCCGGCTCTGATGTTCACGAGCGAGGCGGTCGGAAAAAACTCCAGGCGGCTCAGCGCCGCGTCCTGGCCGTGGGCGTGCGGGTAGTCCGAGGCGTAGAGTAGCATCCCGTCGCCGCCCAGTTGCGTCATCACGTCCGCGAGCTGGCCCGGCTCGTCCGGGGCGTCAAAGGGCGCCGTGGTCAAACGTACGTGGCGCCGCACGTACTCCGACGGCAATTCCCGCAACCAGGGAATCTCGCGGCGGAGGCCCTTCCAGTTCTTGTCGAGCCGCCACAACATCGGCGGCAGCCAGGTCACACCGCTTTCGAGCAGCACGAGCCGCAGATCGGGCCAGAGATCGAAGGTGCCGCCGGCGACGATACTGATGAGCTGCGACTGGAACACGCTCGTCATCCCGGCGTAGTCCTCGAGGAAGAAGGACGGCCAGCCCACGGGCGTGGAGGGATTGCCGGGCGCGCCGCCGAAATGCAGGCCAACCGGCAAAGCGTGACGCGCCGCTGCCGCGAACACGGGGCGGAAGTTGCGCGAACCGTAGGGCGCCTCGGAGCGCACGGGCAGGAGCACCTGCACAAAACCCGGCCGGCCCGCCACCCGGTCGATCTCGGCCGCGGCCAGTTCGGGAAACTGCGACGGCACCACGATCGACGCGCGCAGCCGGGGATCGCGTGCGAGCCATTCCGCGGCGAGCCAGTCGTTCAGCGCCGCCGCGACCGCCGCCGCGGCATCCGGATTGTGCAGCGTTTCAACTGCGCAATCGCACTGGAGAATCGCCTGCTCCAGTTCGGGCTGCGGGTCGAGGACATCGCGTTGCAGGTATTCCACCTTGGAGGCCGGGATTGAATCAGTGAGGGCCGGGTCGGCCGCCACCGTGCGCACCGGATACCATTGGTCCGGTGGGCCCTTGAAGCCGGTCTGCGCAATCTGCTCGCACCAGTAGGCGGACAGATAGGGCTTGAGCGCCGAGATGCCGGGCAGGACGGCGTGGACATCGCAGTCGATTACGGCAGATTGCGGCGCGGTCATGTTCACGCAGGATTGGGGGCCGGCCCGCCGGCGCAAGCGCGGGTTGAAGGACCACCCGAAGCGGAGGCCGACGCGGCGCGGACAACCGCCGGGCCCAGGTGCCGGTGGTTCGGGCTGCGGGCGGTCGACCGGCCGGTAGTCTCTTTTGTTTCCGGCCCTCTTGCCGGCGCGTCAGCCGACGTGCTCCACTTCGGCAGCTTGTTAATCAACAATTATCGGACTGACCCCATTTTTCGAACCTCAGGTCTTGACTCGGTACAGTCCCGTCAACCCACGCGTCTGCAGTCAAGAATCAAGGCCTGACGTCTTCGGCCTTACTGGGTCGGCGCCGCCGGCTAGCTTAACACGAGTTCCATGTATGTGCGCACCTCGATCGGCGGAACGCCCACAGGATAGGCGAAACAAACAAGTTTCCCAACGAACTTGGATCCCACGAGGTAGCCCCGCAGCTCCAGAGAACTATTTACAGTCACGTCAACAGCGGAGCGATTTGTCGTCCTGCCGTCAGAGTTCATGTCCGGCACCTCGCTGCCCGCTGGAACGGATATTTCGATCTCATTAGTAAATGACGTGGGTGCGTTGGGATCTGACGAGAGTTGCGGCGATTCAGCGACCAACTCGATCCATTTAGCGACGAGGTTCTGAAAGGCAGAGAGCGCGGGTCGGTGATGACTTGGTTTGAGCATGAGCAAAATTTTTCCAGATTCGGTCCTTGTGATAGATCCCATCTCAAAGTGGATCTTCAGATCGAGAACATTGGCGATCGTTTCAGGGACTTGGGTGTAAACCATCCAGCCATTTTCAACCTTCGCGGTAGATCGCAGTCCATTTCCGAGGGGGATACCCAAGTCAACGACGTACTCCTTGAATTGCTGCCTCATCGAGTCAGGACTAAGAATGCTCTTTATGATCATCTTGTTCTGTTCGAGCTGATCGTAGGTGAATGCGAGTAGTCTTCCGGACTCTACCGCTTCCTGGGTGTACCAGATCTCAAAGTCGGTGCCACTTATCAGCACGAAGAAGATGGCTCGTACTTCCGGATGCATCGCGTAGGAGTATGCCTGCTCTTGGTCGTCGAGAGCGATGGACCCCGGCTTCTTGGCTTCGACGACGACCCGTAGTCGACCATCGACAGTCACAATATAGTCCGCTGCGCCTCTGAGATCCGGATCTTTTTTTGGCTTTTTTCTGCCAATATAGAGGCGAGGATATCTCAGCAAAAGCTCGGTCCTGATCATGTCATTCGTATACCCCAACTCGTTCAAAAGTGGTCGAATGATGATCTCTCTCACGTCCTGCTCAGTTTTACCATCGAAGGTGGGTGAAGGGGGCATCACAATGGAGTACGCTGGTCGACTTTCGAAAGCCATCACACGCTTCCAAGTAGATCCACTTTACGCGCAACCCAGAGTGCGAGCAGCAGGCGGCCATGTTGCGAGCAACGTTCGGCTCGACACCATTGGGCTCGAGGAGGGAGCGCGGCACCAAGTGTTCCTCCGTCGATTCCGCCGGTCCCAACCGAAGACGTCGGTCCCAACCGAAGACGTCAGGTCTTGATTCTGTACAGTCGTGGAAACCCGCGCTTCTGCAGTCAAGAATCAAGACCTGACGTCTTCGGCCTTACTCACCAAGGACACCGACGAGTTTTTTGAACTCACACCCGTCAGAGGGCTCGAGCAGGCCTTTCGGTTGTTCACCGCTAAAGCGGGACTGGCGTTTTCCGTGCTGCCGCCAGAAGAGAATTGGACTGCGATCCGGAAAGACGTTGCAGAGCAAAAGGCTCGATCCGTGACGCGATTCATCCCCGAGCGCGGCATCACGACCGAGTCGACGGTGATGTTGGCAATGCACGTTAACTTGCTAGCCGAATATAAGAAAGTCATCGAGGCGCGTCGATCGCCCCCAGAGCTTCAGCCTTCCCAAAAACATTGAAAGGGTGCCCGGGGCGGTCCGGGAAGTCCGTTCCGCTTGGAAGTACGAAACCCTGTCGCAGCGCTTGTTCGGTTCTAGGCACGGGGGTGAAGGGGGCGTGCTGGTTTCGTATGCGCTTTCTTCTCCTACTCCTGGATAAGCGGTTCAACTACGTTTCATTTGGGCAACAGCCCCCCAAAGACCTGACGTCGTTGTTCGCGATG
>JBDSPT010000430.1:0-5319 GCA_039930205.1 Opitutus sp.
GCAGCGGGTCTTCGCCACAGCCCTCGAACACCAGGTAGTGTCCGGCGTCGGAAATCTTCAGCGGAAAACGTCCATGGCCTGCGTTCAGCAAGAGCCGATGAAGGGTCGCACCGGGTGCGACCGATTCGCCTGCGTTGACGCGGGTTTCCCAGTCGGAAAACATCAGCGCGGCAGCATCGCGAGCGGTCGCGATATCAACTTCGTTCAGCGATTTCGTCGGCATGACCACAACATCGAGTTCGTTCTCGTTGCCGTGACGGTGGTGATGATGTCCGTGTGCTTCACCTTCGTGGGTGTGCTCGTGTCCGTGGTCGTGATCATGATCGTCGTGGCCGATCACCAGGTCATGCGTGCCGGCGGGAAGGTCATAAGCTCCCGCCCACTCAAACGGATACTCTGGCTCCAGGAATTGAGGATCGAGCTCGGTCGCGCGGCCCAGGTTGAAACCGCCGACGTTCAGGACTTGATCCAGCGGGATATCGCAGTTTTTCGTGCGGTGAATTTTCGCGACCGCGTTGATCCGGTGGATGCGCTGCTCGAGCGCATCGAGTTCAGCCGGTGAAACCCAATCGGTCTTGTTGAGGAGAATGACGTCGGCGAACGCGAGCTGCTTCACCGCTTCGTCCTCTGAATCGAGATGCTGCAAGACGTGTTTGGCGTCGACGACCGTCACGATCGCATCGAGCCGGAAGTTCGCCTTCATCTCATCGTCGGTGAAGAACGTCTGCGCCACGGGGGCCGGGTTGGCCATGCCTGTGGTTTCAATCAGGATACCATCGAGCTTGTCCTTTCGTTTCATCAGCCGGCCCAGGATGCGGATAAGATCGCCCCGCACGGTGCAGCAGATGCACCCATTGTTCATTTCGAACAGCTCCTCGTCGCTGGAGATTACGAGCTGGTTGTCGACACCCACCTCGCCGAATTCATTCTCAATGACCGCAAGCTTCTGGCCGTGCTGCTCGGTGAGGATGCGATTGAGGAGGGTCGTTTTGCCGGCGCCAAGGAAGCCGGTGAGGACGGTGACGGGAATGCTCATGAAAGTAAGAGGGCCGCCGTTTTGGGCGAAGGACGAAGCGTGCCAGGCCAACCGCGGTTTGCAAATTCACGCGGGTCCCAAACACCAGGCGCTTCGATTCTGATCGATGGTCAGGTTCCTACGGCTGGCTCGAGTCGTTCGACGCGCACGCGGCGCGGGCGTTCCGGACCCGCTTCCAAGGCGGTGAGTCGGTAGTCGCCGATCGTCGCTTGTTCGTCGCGGCGTGGTGGGTGGGCGAGGTTGCGGACGAACCACAGCGCGACCGTCTCACGTGGTTGCCACTCGAGCGGCCAGCCCGTTTCCGCCTGCAATTCGCGCAAAGTCATTGAGCCGCTGACCACGATCGCGCGTTCGGCGCGTTCAAATACCGGGCCGCTGCCGATGTCGAATTCGTCGCGAATGTCGCCGACGATTTCCTCAATCACGTCCTCGAACGTGACCAAACCCGCCATCTTTTTTTCCGCGTCGGTCACGATCGCGAGATGACTGCGTGAATGACGGAAGCGTTCGAGCATGACCGGCAGGGGCGTCTTGAAATCGAACGAGAGAACCGGACGCATGAGCGGTTCGAACGGGGATTCGGGTCCAAGCGCTTGGGCCTGCCACAACCACTCACGCACCAACAGGATTCCGACAACGTTGTCCAAAGATTCGCGGCAGACCGGGAAGCGGCTGAACCCACTCGTTTGCGCGATGCGAAGGTTTTCGGATAGCGGCCGATCCACCCAGAGCACCACGGCTTGATCGCGCGGGAGCATGATCTGCTGGGCGAATGTGCCGCGCACCCGCAGCGACTGGACCATAAGCTTGTTGACCAACGCGTCGCCGGGGTGCGTGTGCCGCGCGTGACTGAAAACATATTCGAGCTCGTCCGGACTAAATCCGTGGTCGCCTTCTTTCGTCGGCCCCAATCCAGCCCAACGTAGAAACCGGTTGGCGGTGCCATTCAGCAGCCAGATGAACGGGAAGAAGATGTAGTAGAAAACAAGAAGCGGTGGGGCGAGCCACAGCGTCATTGATTTGGCCCGCTGAATCGCCAACGACTTCGGGGCCAGCTCCCCGAAGATGATGTGCATGAAAGTGATGATCGTGAACGCGGCGGCGAAGGCGATCGAGTGAATGGTCCCTGCATCACTGATGTTCCAGCGCGCCAGGATCGGTTCGAGGCGATGCGCGATGAAAGGTTCGCCGACCCAACCCAGGCCGAGACTGGCCAACATGATGCCCAATTGGGTGGCCGACAGCGCAGCGTCCAGGTGTTGAGTGGCACGAATGGCGAATTTTACCCGCCAGCCCCCTTTCTTTGCGAGGGGACGAAGCTGGCTGGCCCGAACTTTTACCAGGGCGAATTCAGCGGCGACGAAGAACCCGTTAGCTGCGACCAGAAAGACGACCACGAAGATTTCCAGGGCTATACTCAGAGCGGTCGGCATCAGTGGCGGCTACAGTAGGTGGAAACTCGAATCGCGCCAGCCTTGGATTCTCTCCTCAGGGAGGACGCACCCGGGACCGCGCACGGTTTGCGGTCGTATTATCAAGGCACGGCTGCGGTACCTTTCAAAACTGTAAGGATCGGGCAAGCAGCCGGAAGGGGGGATGTGCGATAGTCAGTCAACGGCTAATAACCCATCTGCTTTTGAAATTATGAAAAACTCCTCCTATTCCCCTCGACGCCGCGTGCTCTTCCTTGCGCTCGGTCTCGCGGCCGCTGGTAGCGTGACCTGGTCCGCTACCGCTCTCAATGCCGGCGCTCCGTCGGTCTCCGTCAATGTCGATTCGAAGCCCGTTCCGGCCGCCAACTCGGCACTCGGACCCAGCTACGCTCCAGTCGTAAAGAAGGCCGCTCCCAGCGTGGTTAAAGTTCAAGTCTCGGAACGCGCGAAAACCGTCAGCGGCTCCGACCTTCCTCCTTTACTCAACCAGCCAGGATTCCGCGAATTCTTTGGTGAACAATTCGGCAACGGACGTCGGGCGATGCGTCAACCTCCGCAGGAAGGCCTCGGCTCTGGCGTGATCGTCAGCCCTGATGGCTACATCCTCACCAACAGTCACGTGGTTAAAGGCGCTGACACGATCAAGGTCACGCTGGGTGACGGCCGGGACCTGGTCGCCAAAGTGGTGGGCGTCGACCCACAGACCGACCTGGCGGTGATCAAGATCGATGCGAAGGATCTGCCGGCCATCACGTTTGCCGACAGCGACAAGGTCGAAGTGGGCGATCGCGTTCTGGCGGTTGGCAATCCGTTCGGTATCGGACAAACGGTGACGAGTGGCATGGTCAGCGGTCTCGGACGGGCCACGATGGGGCTGGACTACGAAGATTTTATTCAGACGGACGCGGCCATCAATCCGGGTAACTCCGGTGGCGCGCTTGTCGATGCGGAGGCTCGTCTCGTCGGTATCAATACGGCAATCCTGAGCCGCACCGGCGGATTCCAAGGCATCGGTTTCGCGATTCCCGCCAATCTGGCGCGCAATGTCATGGAGCAGCTCGTCTCCAGCGGTAAAGTCGTTCGCGGCTACCTCGGGGTGACGATGCAGGACATCAGTGCTGAGCTCGCGACGCAGTTCAAGCTCGCCACGCGCTCCGGCGCATTGGTTGCCGATGTCGTACCCGAAAGCCCGGCCGACAAAGCCGGACTCAAGGGTGGCGACGTCATCACCGAACTCGAAGGCAAGCCGGTGAAAGATTCTCGTCACTTGAAGCTTACGGTCGCGAACTTCGCGCCCGGCCAGAAGATTGCGGCAAAGGTTCTCCGTGAGGGAAAGACGGTTCCGGTTGAGCTGAAAGTAGCGGCGCGTCCGTCCGACAAAGCGCTGGCTCGCGGTGAAGGCGGCAACGGTGGCTTCGGTCAGGAAGAGAACGACGATACGGGAACGTTGAACGGTGTTGGGGTCGGCGATCTCGATCCGCAGACGCGGCGTGAGTTCGACATTCCATCGAAGATCCGCGGCGCGCTTGTCACGAGTGTTGAGCCCGATTCCGCTGCTGCGACCGCAGGCCTGCAGCCCGGTGATGTCATCCAGGAAATCAATCGCCAACCGGTGAAAACGGCCGAGGAAGCCGTGAAGCTCACCGAGAAATCCGGCGAAACCAAGAAAACCCTTCTTCGGGTGTGGAGTCAGCGTGGTTCTCGTTTTGTCGTGGTGGACGAAACGGAATCAAAGCCGAATTCCTAACTCGACTGGCAGTGTCCGGGGTGTGTGCTTAGGTGTGTGCAACAGCTCCGGGCGGAAACGCCCGGAGCTTTTTCTTTCCGCATTTCCGTACGATACCGACGGTGGTTCCTTAATGTAGGCAGCGCACTCGCGCGCGGGTCGGATTTCCCGCGTGACTCCGAAGTCATCGCTCCCTTCTAAAGCTTGGCCTTTCCGCGCTTCGTCGCAATTTCCATGGACTCCATGCGTGTTCTCGTCGTCGAAGATGATGCCAAAATTGCTTCCTTCGTGGTGAAGGGCCTGAAGCAGGAAGGCTACGGCGTGGACCATGCGCCGGACGGTGACACCGGTCTGGCGCTCGCCAGTTCAACGACGTACGACGCCGCGATCGTGGACATCATGTTGCCGGGCTTGGATGGGCTCAGCCTGGTCCGCCGACTACGCGCGGCGCGGAGCGACGTCCCGGTTTTGTTTTTGAGTGCGCGTGCGACGGTCGACGATCGCGTCAAAGGGTTGCAGGCCGGCGGCGATGATTACCTGACGAAACCCTTTGCGTTCGCTGAACTCTCAGCGCGACTGCAGGCCCTTATCCGCCGTGCGACGCGCGTGCCGGAAGCGACGAAGCTCTCGGCGGGTGATGTCACGCTGGACCTCGTCGCGCGAACCGTGACCGTGGGCGAGCTTTCGGTGGAGCTGCAGCCGCGCGAATTCGCCTTGCTGGAATATCTGCTTCGGCACGCGGGGCGTCCGGTGACGAAAGTGATGATACTTGAGCATGTTTGGGACTACAGCTTCGATCCGCAGACCAATGTGGTCGATGTGCTGATGTCGCGGTTGCGGAGCAAGATTGATCCGGAAAAGACGCGAATCGAAACCCTCCGCGGAGTGGGCTATGTTTTTAAAAATACCCGGTGACCGATTGCGCCGCTCGATCGCGGTGCGCTTGAGCGTGTGGTTTGTCACGCTGTTCGCGGTGGGATTCTCCGCGATCTTCGGCCTGCTGTACTGGTCGTTGGGCCGCCAGCTGGAAACGCGCGATAATGAGGCGCTTCAACTTCGACTGGAGCAGTACGCGGAGATCTATGCGACGAGCGGACTGGACGGATTGCGCGGGCGTGTCGCGG
>JBDSPT010000431.1:0-3251 GCA_039930205.1 Opitutus sp.
TCCCCTGCATCCAGGAGACCGCCGCGGCGGTTAGGCTGAAGTCCCGAGGCTCGAGCGCCTCGCCGGCGGTCGACATGACCGTTGGTTTCATTGCATCTGCCGCGTTTCCCAGTTGTCGAGCTCAAGCAACAGTCGATCGAGCGACGCAATGCCGAGGACGATAACTAGATAGCCCGTGACATCCGCGGCTTTAACCTGAAAGCGCGTGTGGATCATCAACCCGTAACGCAGCTGTTCACCCGGCAGATCCATCACGCCGGCGAGAACTTCAGAAACACGTTCAATCGTGAGCCGCGGAACGGCAAAGTTGATCTGGATCTGCAACAGATTCCCGAATACGCCCAGGCACGCATTGAGCAGGATGTTTCCGACCTCAGTGATAATCTCCTTCGCGTTGCTATCGAGGTAAGGAGAGTCGAACCGCTCATCGCCCAGTAACCGACTCATCATCAAGGCGGAGGCTTCGTCCAACAGCAGCAACGAACTGCCGGAGACCGGACCGGTGAATGCCTGGTTCACGCTCGCAACTGGGGCGACGAGGATCTCCTCCAACATGGGTACGATCACGTCGATCGCATGGATGGTCACTTTCGGCACCTCCAAGATGATCCGGTATCCGGTTAGCTCCGAGAGAACCCCGGCCGCCCGGCCATAACCGATGTTGATCAACTCGGTCAGACTATCCTTCTGGGATACCGTCAGTTCCATGTGTCGCCTCCGGCAGCTATCGTAGCAATTGCCGCAGTGAGCTGTTCCCGGTTCACCGGTTTGTTGAGAATTCCCTTGGCCCCGGCCGCGCGCACCTGCTCGGCCGTTGAGGTCTGAATGTCCGCAGTCGCAATCACGACGCGAACGGCCGGGTTCATTTCCCGCATCTTCGCCAGGACATCGAGTCCGTACATTCCACTCATGACCATATCCAGGATCACGAGTTCAGGGGGACTTATGAAAAAACGTTCCAACGCCTGTTCGCCGTCACTCGCCTCCTCAACCACATGACCCATCCCGACCAGGATTTGCCGGAGAGTTCGGCGGGCCAGAGATGAATCGTCAACGATCAGAACTTTAATACTCATAAACGTGAGCTGATGGCTTCGGCCATCTCATCGAGGGTGATGGCCGCGTCGCTCAACCCAGCCTCGGCTACTGAGCGAGGCATGCCGTAGATGACGCAACTCTTTTCTGATTCCGTGAGGACGGTGCCGCCTTGAGCTTTGACCCAGGCTGCGCCCTCCAGGCCGTCGTCGCCCATTCCGGTCATGACCACGGCCAAAACGCCCTCGTGAAAATTCTCGGCGGCCGACTGGAATAACACATCAACGGACGGCCGGTGAATTTTTTCCAAGGGTTGCATCGATAGCCGCGCCACGATCTCGCCCGTGGGGCTGCGGCGAAAGCCAAGGTGCCGGCCCGCCGGTGCGAGCAATACTCGTCCGGCCTTCACGATGTCGCCTTCCTCCGCCTCCTTGATCTCGAGTTTGCAGACTTCGTTTAACTTCTCCGCATAGAGCGCCGTGTAACCCACTGGCATGTGCAGCACGATGGCCATGGGCACGGGGAAATCCGCCGGAAGCAGGGGCATCAGGCGCCGCAATGCCTGAGGACCGCCGGTGGAGATCCCGAGAACGACGATCGCGACGCTCCCTCGTTTGGACTTCACGGTTATTCTCGGCAGCGGCCTTGCGATCTCGTCCGTCCAACTTTTAACCGGCGCGTGAGCCATGGCTTTGATCTTGGCCACGAGGTCGTCGCGGATCGCCCGCAAATCGTCGGTCGCGAGGGCGGTTGGTTTGCGCACGACATCGATTGCGCCCGCACTCAGTGCTTCGATCACCTCAGACGCATCCTGAGCGGCCGCCGACACGATGAGAATCGGCAGTGGGCGCTTCTGCATCTGTCGACGCACGTAACCGACTCCGTCCAGCTTTGGCATGAGCAGGTCGCAGAGCACGAGATCCGGTTGAAGATCCGCGGTCATTTGCAGCGCCTCTTCGCCGTCGCGCGCGGTTCCGACCACGTCGACCTGGGTGCTCGTCGCGAGGATTTCGCGCAGGACTTTGCGGGCAAACGCCGAGTCATCGACAATCAGGACGCGGATGAACTCAGACATGTTTGGCGGGGTGGTGATTGCGGACGTAAGCGAACGTACCCTTCATTTCCAGGAGATCGAAATCCTCCGTCAGCTTCAGCAATGATTCGGACGCGCCGACGAACAGGTGGCTGCCGGCTGACATCCGCCGCGCGAACGAGCCGACCACGCGCTGAATCGTCGAAGCAGAGAAATAGATGAAAACGTTTCGGCAAAAGATGACATCCGCGTGCATCACCCGAGTTGAGTTCTGCAGGTTCACCAGATTGTCCCAGTGAAAGGTAACCTTCGACGCGATGTCGTTATTCAGGTGATACGTTTCGCCCCGGTGTTCGAAGTACTTTTCGCGCAGAGCGGGCGGAAGCGTGCGGAATGAGCGTTCGCGGTACACGCAGGCGCGCGCTTTCGCGAGGGCTGCGTCGCTGGCGTCACTCGCGTAGACTTCGATCGGGTGATGGCCCCAACCGGCTTCGCGGAGCGCCATGACAATGCTGTACGGCTCCTCTCCGGTCGCGCAGGCCGCACTCCAGATTCGAAGCGGCAATGGGGAGGCCAGGAAGTGCGCGGGCACCACCTGCCCGGTCAGCGCGTGGATCTGATCCACCTCCCGCCAGAAATAGGTTTCCTGCACGGAGAACGCATCCATCACACGACGCCACTCGTCGATCGCGTGCTTGTCGTACTTCAGGATGTAATAATAATCGAGATACGACTCACAATTTCGAGCCGCGGCTCGCGGTTCGAGTTTCTCCATCATCGTATCGAGCCGATCCGAGTCGAAATGAATGCCCGTGCGCTCGTGAATGAGGTCGCGCAACAGGGTCGGGACGGGATCGTGAGCCTTGGGGGTAGGGAGTGCTCCTGGCGGTCGTGGGCTGCTCATTTAGCCCGTTTCGTTGCCGTCCGTCCCTTGCCGTTCGATCCATTTGCGGGGTGATCGGCGCCTTCGGGAAAGGGTGACCCAGGCGTCGGCGCGCTTGCATTGCCAGCCGCAGCGGATGCAACGATGCCCATGCGGTCCGCCGGGGATTTCGTCTTTTCGTTCTGGTCGGTCGCGATCGATCGCAAGTGATCGAGCACGACATCGACGGACTCAGAATGCCGCAGATTCGCCGCGGTGATCATTTTGATCTGGCCGGCGATGTTGCTCGTTGACTCAGTG
>JBDSPT010000432.1:0-4105 GCA_039930205.1 Opitutus sp.
ACCCTGCCGTCACACCAGATCGGCCGCTCCGCTCGGCGCGAAGGCAGATCCCCACGCTCACCACTTAGCCGGAACGATGACGTCGGAAACAGCCACCGTGGTGAGACCGGTGGACGTGCGGCGAGGCGCACCGATCAACGGTCTCGCGACCGACCTTACAAGGATTCTCCGAAGTCAACTGAATGGATGCGGCTTAGACCTGATCCGGCGAAGCGGGTGCTGGTGGCGGAGTGATCGGCTCAATCACCGCCGCCAGAGGCTCGGGCCCCGTTTCGGGAGCGGGAGGTGTCCCGGCGTTGACCGGAGGTGCCGGCGTTTCAACGGCAGGTACTTCTGGGAAGTTCTCCGGATCGTGATCCTCTGATTCGACCTCTTTCTTTCGCGCCTCCACCGTCGGAGGCGGCGCGAAGAGGCGTCCGTCGATAAACTCGGTTACGTAACCTTCCGTCACCAACCAGCGCAAGTCTCCCTGCATCCGGCTGAGCTTCGCACGCTGATCAATCGTCAAAACCGGCTCAACTTTCGGCGCCAATTCAGCCGCCGGTGCTTCACCCGCTGGTGGTGTGGCCTCCACACTCTTGGGTGCCGCCGGAAGGTCGAGGCCAAGGAATTTAGCTGAAAGCTCACTCGCACGGACCATCGCATGGGCCTCGATGAATGTAATGAGAGCACTGATACTTTCCGCGAATGTCTGGCCCGGCACGCGGAACTTGCGTTTCACCGCGCACACGTAGCTGACGCCCTTGGAGCCCTTCTTGAAGATCGTAAAGTGCTCGCGGCGCAGGCGGCCCCGGAGTGCGTTCGCCGTATCCAATGGGAAGCGACGCTGGCGCTCGAGTGCGCCTTCGATCGCGTGCGGAATCTCGCCCGCTGCCATCGTCTCGACCAGCTTCCCGTGAAAGCGGGCGGTTTCGACAGCGCGGACGACTTTGTCCTTCGCCTGGCTTAGAAGATAGGTGCGTGCTTCTTCGAACGAATCGAACGTCAAGGCGGGTGAAGACTCAGGCGTCGTGGAGCCTTCTTGTGCCGCAACTTCCGCAACCGCAAGCGCTTCCGTCTCAGGACTGGCCAGCGCTGCGGGCGCGGGCGTCGTCGACTCCGGCACCACCGCGGGAAGCGGCGCTTTAATCGAAGCCTTCCACGTGTAGCGCGTGGTCTTCTTCATTTTTGCGAGCCACTGTGCAACCACCTCAGGATCGCGCACCGTTTCAATCCGGCCACGAAACGCCTCGAAGCTCATGCGGGAAATCTTGGCGGCAAAATGCTGCTGAACGATCTGCGTGTACCGGTGATAATTCGGAGGTCCAAGCAGTTCGCCAGTGATGCCACACCGGTTGATCACCTGAAAATTCCCTTTGGGCGGATCGACTTCAACTTCCGCGCGATCGAAAAAGCGATCGAGGTGATTTGAGAAAACGTGGGCCAGGGCCGCTTCTTCGCTCTCGAACGGCAACCCATCCGGAACAGCGAGATAGATCGATTGCTTGGCCGCGGCGTCCTGCGCGTCAGCTGACGCGCCCGGCTTACGACCGAGCACGACGACAAATCGGTCAACTTTGCCGATCACGGTTCGCGCGATTTCGAACAGCTCAATCGTGCGACACGATGAGCGAATCGTCTTTGCGAGCGCGTTGAAACTCGTGTCCTCAGGATAGAAGGCGACGCTGAAGAACGGACTGTCGTACGGGCCACGATCATGCGTTTCGGTCCGGTTACCGTAACCGCCGGAGTAGCGCTGGCCACCACGATCCTGACCGCCAGAAAATTCACGGCGCGGACCACCTTGAGGACCACCCTGATAATCACGACGGGGACCGCGATCCCCTGAAAATTCGCGACGTTGCGGAGCCTCGCTGGGAGCAGCGCCCGGTTGAGGCGCCGGCGTCGAAGGAGCTGGACCACGATCTCCATCGGATGGCTTTCTGAATACACGTCGATCCCGTCGATCCGGCAGACCACCGCCGTCTCGTCGATCGGGAGACGAGTCACGACGCGGACGATCGGATCGCTCACGCTGGTCAGGCGCCGACGTTTTATCCTGCGACCATTGAGTTCCGAAGCTGAAGCCTTGAAGCTGGCTCAGGTCGAGTTTGTTGAAATCCTTGGCGGGATTTTCCTTGGCTGGCGTGTCGTCCATGAAGTCAGAGTCGAGCGGGCGGGTGCCCGCGATGGTTTGCTGGGCCGCGATGGCCGGTTATAGTCGGGCCGAAGTGTTCACGGGCTCCGAAGTGAGGCAAGCGATTTCCCGGGCTGCGGTTTCTGCCGAAGCGGCAATAAGTCCATCATGGGCCGCCCAAACAGGGGCGCGCTACAGTGCGGCAAACGTGCCGCAGGTTCCTAAATGGTGCTCGGGACAGGACTCGAACCTGCACGCCTTACGGCACACGCCCCTCAAACGTGTGTGTCTACCAATTCCACCACCCGAGCATTTCCGAAAGAGGAAGGCGGACTAAGAGCAATCGCGGAAGCCTTGTAAAGCTTCGAAATCAAAGGGTGAGTCGCCCAATTTGAGACCGATTTCGGCACCCTATCGGCACTGCCGATCGGCCAACGCATAAGCCAGCTGCGCGGCCAAGAATGGCCCGCGAAAAATCAGGCCCGTGTAGATCTGCACCAAGGTGGCACCCGCATCCATTTTCTCGCCAGCTGTGGCTGCGTCCTCGATCCCTCCCACTCCAATAATGGGCAGACGCCCTGCAGTGGCACGTGCGATGAAGTTGATGATTGCGGTGCTTCGGTGGCGCAAAGGACGCCCGCTCAAGCCACCGCTCTCCTTTTCGGCCGCCAATCCGCCCGGTCTGGCCAGCGTTGTATTAGTCGCGATGACGCCGTCCAACCCGAACTCCGCAATCGTGCTCAGTACAGCATCGATTTGGTGGAAGTTGAGATCAGGTGCGATCTTCAGCAAGACCGGCACACGACGGGAACGCGCCCGATTGGCGTCGGTCACTGCGCTCAGCAATTCACGCAGTCGACCTTCATCCTGCAATTGGCGAAGTCCCGGCGTATTTGGGCTGCTGACGTTGAGCACCACATAGTCGGCGAAGTCCGCGAGCCGCGAAAAGCTCGTGAGATAATCACCCGTGGCCTTTCCGATGTCCGTCACCTTTGATTTGCCAAGATTTACGCCCAAGGGAATCGAGCGATGCCCAGGTCCGGGCTGACGCGCCAGGCGATTAGCGACGGCCTCAGATCCCTGATTGTTGAAACCCATCCGGTTGATCACCGCCGACTCCGCCGGGTATCGAAACATGCGCGGACGATCGTTGCCGGGCTGGCTAAGTGCCGTAACGGTTCCGATTTCAACGTGCCCGAAGCCCAGTGCCGCTGCAGCCGGCCACGCGCAGGCATTTTTATCGAAGCCTGCTGCAAGTCCCACGGCATTCGGGAACTTCAATCCGAACGCCTCGATGGGATGCGTCGCCAGTTTCGGCCAAAGACTCCGCCGCTCCATCAACGCGCAGAGTGGACGGACTCGCGCAAGCAAAGCGAGCGCATCAACCGCAAGCTCGTGTGCGTGTTCCGCGTCCAATTTAAAGAGGCCGCGACGGACGACCTTCTCGTAAAACCAGCCCATGGCCGGGCGACACTGAAAACGGTCGGCCAAAAAGCAAGTGCCGCAAAAGTCTAAACGTCGCCGGTCGAATGATTTTCCTCGCGCGGTGTCGTTCCCACACGACCGCGACAAAATGTGGGCTTTTGTGCTTGTTTTTTCAACCTCCCCTCGCACGCTGCGCAAAAAATCACTCCCCCTTTTTTCACAATGGCCAAAGCAACTTCAACTCTCGACTGGTGCGTAGTACGCCTCGGCGAGGATCATAATTGGTGGGTCAGCGAGACCAGCGATCCTGTTCGCTGGGACGTCGACGGACTTTCCATCATTGATCCCCGTCAGCTCTCTCATCTCGTTGATCTGGTCGATCCACTTCGCGATTACGGCTTCGATCAGGATTTGATGGAGCGGGCGTTCATCCTTTTCCGCATCGAAAAAGATCTCGGCAGCGGCAAGGTGCGTTTGAAACGCACCAAGGAGTCCTTGTTCGACTCAGAGGAAAAACTTTTCGCGCTGCCCGATATCCTCGACGAAGAAAACGGACCCTACGCC
>JBDSPT010000433.1:0-3935 GCA_039930205.1 Opitutus sp.
GCGGATCAAGGAACGGCAGCGGCTTGAGCAGGACGCCGTCGACCACCGCGAAAATCGCCACGTTAGCAGCCAGGCAGAGAGCAATAATCGTAATCACGGTAAGCGTGAATCCGCGTTCCCGAGACAAGCTGCGAACCGATTGGCGGATATCCCGCGAGAGTGAATCAACGAAGGGCATGCGTTGGGGAAACACAGCGGAGCCCGGAAAGTTTCAAAAAACTCCGGGTCTTTTCGGAAAGGTAAATCGCAGACGTAGGCAGTGTGCTCGCACGCGGTCGGAAGATCGCCGGATCGTAGGGCGGATCCGAATTCATTTTGAGACTTCAACCACCTCTGAGCCGTAGGGCGGTCACCGGGAATTAACTCTCAAATATCAGTCCTTCTGAGCTCTATCGATGAATCCAGTGCGACGTGAGAACCACTTTTGACCACGACGAACGGCAATATGCGCTGACTGGATTCGACCCTCTTCACTCCGCTCGGTAGCGTCACTGCGTTTAGAAAGACAAACAGGGTAGCCCCGGTCAGCAGCGCGCGCCGGCACGGTCCCAACCGACCGCGCGCGAGCGCGCTGCCTACAAACCGGCCGGCGACTAGCGCCATTCGTGGCGCGGATAACGGCGGGAGAGCTCGGCTTTCACCTTCGGGTACACATCGCGCCAAAAAGCCGTGAGATCATCCGTGACTTGGATCGGTCGCTGGTTTGGCGCGAGCACCTCAAACTTCACTGGCACACGGCCGTGGCCGATGGTGAACTTACCTTCTATTCCGTAGAGCTCTTGAATTCGTGCACTCAGAATGGGTGGCCCTTCCTTCGCGTAGGTGAGACGTGACCGCCGCCCGTTCGCCATCTCGAGTCGCTCAGGAAGGTAATCGTCGATCACAGCAAGTTGCTCTTTGGTCAGCCAATCGCGCAGGACCGGCATCACGGGTTTGTCTTTGATATCTCGATACCCGAGTTCGCCATAGCAGATCTGTTCGATCAGGGTGGCGCGATCCGCGTGGGTGATTGGATTGACCTCGAGCTCAGGGAACCATTCAGCGAGCCGGTTCACGCGGGTGATCCACTGCTCAACCGTCTCATCCCACGCTTCGAGCTTCAGTCGGCCGGCCACGACCTCCTTCGTGAGCAGCGCGGCAGCTTCGTTCAATGGCGCTTCGTCAGGGCTCGTCTTGGCCTCCAATACGAGATCACGAAACCTGCGTTCACGGCGCGAAACGACACGCTTGATCGTTTCATCGTACGCCACCGCGCGAACCTCATGGTAGTCGTCGGGAAAAATTTCCCTGAGCCAGGATTCCTCAATCGCTGTCGCCAGGGAAAGCAGCACGTTCACCTCTCCGCCTCGCCCTTCGACTTCACTGATCTCAGCAGCGACGAGCAGCGGCGACTTCTGAATGACACTTTCGCGCGCAAGCACGCCGCGTCGAAGATGGACGAGTTCGCACCGCAGCGTCCCCGCATCGAGACGTTTAGCCAGCTGGTCGGAGAAGCCGGCGAGCACGCATTTACGCAACGCCGCTGCCTCGATTCGCTGTTCCGACACGTCCAGGCCTTCTTTTAGTGCGATTTGGAGAAACTGTTCGAACAGCGGGCCCACTTGCCGAGCGCCTTGCGCGTGGATTCCCAATCGACGGCAAGCTTCGAGGGAGTAGCCGTTCTCGTCCGCAAACCGCCACGCGCGCATCAGTAGAAAAAAGTCGCTCTCGTGCTCTTCACCCAATGCAGACTCACGCGCCTGCTCGACCTCCTTCGATGCATTGCGCAAGAGGAAACTTCGGCCCTGCGTGAGGGCCGCCATCAGCGCAACCGGTCTCACGCATCCCCGTTCTTGAGCAGCGATCAGCATCCGCGCGTAACGAGGATGAACCGGGAATCGCAGCATCTTGCGGCCGATGTCGGTGATCCGTAGACCCGCGCCGCTCTCGCGCTGAAGATTAACGGCGGAGTCCGCGGTTGTGTTCCCGCTGATGGCGCCAAGATCAGCGAGCAGACGTTCCGCTCTTTCCAAGGCTCTGGCTTCCGGTTTTTCCAGCCAGGGGAATGTCGTGATATCGGCGATCCCGCTCGCTTTCAACGTCAGCACCACCTCCGACAGATCG
Source organism: Opitutus sp. (assembly GCA_039930205.1). Classification (GTDB taxonomy): domain Bacteria; phylum Verrucomicrobiota; class Verrucomicrobiia; order Opitutales; family Opitutaceae; genus Opitutus. The sequence continues at coordinate 2,104 of JBDSPT010000433.1, forward strand.
AGGCGACGAATCTCGGGAAGTTCTTGCGGTGCGCGTTGTGCGTGTTCGCGTTCCGTCCACAGTCGCACGCAGACGCCCGGAGCCGTTCGCCCGGCGCGTCCGGCGCGTTGATCCGCGCTGGCCGCCGAAATTTTTTCGATCAACAGCGTGTTGATCCCGCGGTGCGGATCGAAGCGAGCGATTCTCGCGAGACCACAATCGATCACCGCGGTGACCCCGTCGATCGTCAGCGAGGTTTCAGCGACGTTGGTCGAGACAATGATCTTGCGTGCATCATAGCGTGCGACCGCTCGATCTTGCTGGTCAGGCGGCAACTCGCCGTGCAGAGGAAAACAAATGAAGTCGCGCAGTGCCCGGTTAGCCTGAATCGCTTGCACCGTTCGGTTGATCTCATACGCGCCAGGCATGAAGACCAGCATGTCACCCGCGACAGTGGCCGCGACCCGTGCACACTCCTGAGCGGCAACATCCCACACGGAGTCCTGCTCGAAGTTCACCGTTTTTGGCAGATACTCGATGCGCACGGGGAAGCTGCGCCCCTGAGAAACGAGAACGTCACAAGGAGCCAGATACGTCTTGAGAGCGCCGGCATCGAGCGTCGCCGACATCACGATGATTTTCAGGTCCGGCCGCGTGGATTGCTGAATTTGAATTGCGCGTGCCAGCGAGATGTCACCGTAGAGGTGACGCTCATGAAATTCATCGAACACCACCGCGGCGACACCCCGAAGCTGCGAGTCGAACGACATCTGACGAAGCAGGATGCCTTCGGTGACAAAGCGAATTCGCGTTCGTTCGCTGACGCGTGATTCGAGACGAATCTGGTAACCGACGACGTCGCCGAGCGCAGATCCCATTTCCCCGGCCACGCGTTTGGCCAGCAGGCGGGCAGCGAGTCGACGCGGTTGCAACACGACCACTTCCCCGCGCCCTCCCACCAGTCCATGCTGAAGGAGCATCTGTGGAATCTGCGTCGATTTCCCTGAGCCGGTGGGCGCTTGCACCATCAACCTGCCCTGTGCCCGCAATGAGGATACGACGGCGGACTCGAGTTCGTAGATGGGCAGATCGCGCGGCGGGGGCATCGCAGACGATCAGCCAAACCCGCGTGGAAGAGCCGAGACAAATGTTTTCCTTCGTTTGGACCAACCGAAACGCTCGATCCGTTTCGTGAACTCGCAGTGCGAGTGGATCGATCATTGTCGGTCGGCGCGCTTGCGCGCACTCCGGGGGAGTTCGCGAGAAGAAGGACTCCGGCGCACGATCAAATCAGAGGCTGCGTGAAAGCGTTGACCCAATGCCGAGGGAACACCAACGCGGTGAACAACCGGTGAGTATGTTTGCTCGCAAGATATTCACCGCTTTCCGCTGTGCAGAAGTTGTGAAGAACAATGCCTTCCTTTTCCGGGAACCGTTTCCCACGCTCTGCCTCGTTCCTTGATAGAACAGTCGAAGCGCAGCGGCCTGAAAAACCCGTTGAGAGCACGACTGAGATAATCCCGGGCGACCGGGGAATGGTGGGCGGCAGCTGGTGCCGCTCTCCCCTTCAGGATCGCGCAAGCGATTCGGCAGGCAGATATCACCAGTTCCTCTGATCGGAGTCGTGTCCGATCAGTTCACACGAAATAGGAACTGAGCGGCAAGGCGTGATTAGAAACCATGTCCGAGCCGAGTCAGGTTCACGGGACGTTTCGACCCGTGTACCCGACGCAGTTACCCTAGAGGGTTATGGTTGCTACTGCGCAGACCAGAACGCCAAGACGTTTCCCGGTGGGCCGACCCCACCAAAAGACCCCGCTCGCTCGCACGAGCCGGGAGCGCAAGGGAGACAC
>JBDSPT010000434.1:0-2791 GCA_039930205.1 Opitutus sp.
GCCGATGACATTCACCGCCTGCCAAAGGCGATTTAAAACCAGCACTGGCTGATCAAGCGCGGCTTCCATACGGGGCGAGGGCAATAACAACGGCGCCGTCGCACTGTCAAGGCCCCGGACCACGTTCTTGAGCGGCAAGGCATCTGTCACTTCGTCGACACCGCTCGTTCGTGACTGGCCAGTCGACTCAGTCAGCGTGAAGCGAGCGCGCACCACAGCATCTTGATAAAAGTTCGTAGCCACGCTCGGGAGAGCCTGGATCTTTTGGGCGCAGAGACGTGGGCACGCCCTCACGGGCGCGGCTGCACGATGCTGAATTGGCTCTCTCCTGGCCAGTGATGGCCGCGGGAGCGCCGACGCGAAAACGCCTGACCCTGCATTGGCTCGATTCTCCGCTGCGGAATCAACGCCAGCTTCGCGCGTCACTCCATCAGCGACACCTAAAAAAGAGCCATCCGACCGCCCCAAGTCCCTGCGTGTGAATCACGCCTTCTCTTTGCCGGCCAGAGAGGGTTCCAACGCCACGCCTTTGACCTTCACGCCTCTGAGCTTCGATACGATGAACTCCGCGTGATCTGCGGCGACGTCGACGAGCGTATGCCGCTGGTGGATATCAATCGCGCCGACGACGTTGGCCGCCAGTCGGGTAACTCCGGATATCTTCCCAACGAGATCGGCCGGAGTGATGATCTGCTTGCGTCCGACGTTGACGAAAATAGTCGTCATGCCCGGCTCGCGTCCCGTTCGCGCGGGCCGTTCGTATTTCGATTTGCGCGGGGCTTCCTCGTCCTCGTCAACCGGCAGACTGGAGCGTACGACTTCCGCCGGTGCCGCTGGGACCGGAGACGCCTTGGTGTCGATCTTTGCTGGTTTGGCTTTCGCGCCCGCCACCGGCTTCGCCCAGTCCGGGGCCGCTTTGATCGCTCGCGCGGGAGATGGCGCACTTTGGACCGGAGCTGGTGCTCTCTCCGTAGAAGCCGCAGCTGGTGCCTTGCTTTTCTTTTCCGCTCCAGCCGGTGCGCCTTGCAGCATGTGAATCAGCGCCGAACAGATGTCGGTGCTCGCGTAGCCCTGATCCAGCAATCGATCGATCATCTGGTCGTGCGGTTTGAACTGCTTCGCATCGAGCGTCGCGCGAATCTTTTCCACGAACACATTCGAGCGCGCCTCCTCGACCTCGTCGAGTGAGGGCAGCTTGCCACGGCGGATGTCGAGCTTGGCCCACCGCACCATGCTCTGGAGCTTGTAGATTTCCTGACCCGACACGAACGTGAACGCCCGTCCCGATTTCCCAGCGCGTCCCGTTCGACCGATGCGGTGCGTGTAATCCTCGGCGTCGTTCGGCAGGTCGAAATTGATCACGACCTCCAAATCGTCGACGTCGAGCCCGCGCGCGGCGACGTCAGTCGCCACCAGAAACTCGAAGCCGCGCCGGCGGAATTTATCCATCACTCGATCGCGTTGCGCCTGCGTGATATCGCCGTGCAAACGGTCGGTCATGTAACCGCGCGAATGCAGGTGCTCGTCGAGATCATCCACCATGATCTTCGTGCTGCAAAAAATGATACCGTAACGGAAATCATGCACGTCGATCAAACGCGTGAGGGCCTCAATCTTCGACCGCCGATCGACTTCGAAGTAAACCTGCTCCACCTGCGGAGCGTTCTGCGCAACTGACTCGATCTTGATCCACGCCGGGTCTTTCGAATAGCGCCCGATCAAATCCTGGATCCCACGCGGGATCGTCGCCGAAAAGAAGAGCAACTGCCGTGTCGCCGGCACCGCTTTCAAGATGTGCTCGATGTCATCGCGAAATCCCATGTCGAGCATCCGGTCCGTCTCGTCGAGAATGACCATTTTGAGCGAATCGAGTTTCAGCGTACCGCGCTCCATGTGATCCATCACGCGTCCCGGAGTTCCAATCACGACCTGCGATCCAGCGGCCAAAGCGCGAAACTGCCGCTCGTAGCTCTGGCCGCCGTAAATGGGCACGCCCATCACCCCGCGTTTAAACAAAGCAATCTTCCCCGTCTCCTCCGCTACTTGCACCGCAAGTTCCCGCGTGGGACAGAGGATGAGAATTTGGACTGCGCGCAGCTTCGGATCGACTTTCTCAATCGCTGGAATTGCGAACGCCACGGTCTTGCCCGAACCGGTCGACGACATCCCGACCACATCGCGACCCTGCAGAATGGTCGGAATCACCGCGGTCTGAATGGGCGAAGCCTCTTCGAATCCCATCTTATCGACGGCCTTCAAGATGTCATCAGAGAGCCCCAGCTCGGTGAAACGTAATTTTTCCATTCGGTAGGTTGCACACTGGGATCCGCAGCTGCCAGCCCGCATTCGGGTTTCGCAAGCAGACCGCATCATGTAAAAACGGCGCCGATCTGCTTTGCGGAGCCCGAACTTGCGCAGGGCTGGAATTGAGAATGTTGATCGCACTCACTCACGAAGCATTGTCCGCGTCCGTCAGTTGTTCTTTCACCGCCTAAGGCGACGCTGCTTCCTCGGCGTTTTCACGGGGGACCCAAATTCCGCAGCGCAACCGCGCCGCGGACGGGGCGAATGGGTGCAGGTAACTGCCCCCAAGGTCACTTCCTAGGACCGAGTCCGTCAGCTAACCTCGTCGGCAATGGGAAGGGTGATCCACTAGAGCCCGCAATTGCGGTGCCTCCACGGTCGCTCCAACGCAGCCGCATGTCCGCAAGCGTGGGAATACCACGCCTGCGTCCGTGCTTTCGGGAGACAATCCAATGATCGCTTCGGTTTTTAACTGGCACGGCGTCGG
>JBDSPT010000435.1:0-7882 GCA_039930205.1 Opitutus sp.
CGAGCGGTGACGTGCTCCTTGGCAAACAGCCCCTTCCATCGCCGGCGCCTTTGAGCCGATCGTAACCTTCGCATTGTTCATGAAAACGCTCTTCCACGGCGCCGCTTACTACCCGGAACTCTGGCCCAACTCCGACATCCCGCGCGACATTGCGGAGATGAAGCAGCTGGGAATTAATGTCGTGCGAATGGGTGAGTTCGCCTGGTCGAAAATGGAGCCGGATGAGGGGCGCATCTCGTTGAATTTTTTTGTCAGCGTAATGGATCGGTTGCACGAGGCAGAGATCACGGTGGTGTTCTGCACGCCCACGCCGACACCGCCGATCTGGCTGACGCACGGGCATCCGGAGCGCTGCTTCGTTGATGCCGAGGGTACCGTGATGAGCCACGGTGCGCGTCAGCATCCCTCGTATGAAAACCCCGATGTGCAGAGCGCGTGCGCCAAGATCGTCGAAGCGTGTGCGCAAGCCATCGGGCGGCATCCCGCCTTGGTGGCTTGGCAGATCGACAACGAGCTGAAATGCCATGTCGCGGAGGACTTCAATGCGTCCGCGGTAGCGCACTGGCAGGCGTGGTTGGAAAAGCGTTACACGACGATTGATCGGTTGAACGACGCGTGGGGTACAGAGATTTGGAGCCAGCGCTACCAGCGATTCAACCAAGTTCCTGCGCCCGTGCGCACGCCCTTCCTGCACAGCGCGTCCTTGAGCACGGCGTACCGGATGTTCTCGCGAGAATCGATTGCCGGATTTGTCGACGAACAATGCGCGATCATCCGCCGACACTCCTCGGCGCCCATCACGCATAACTTCAGCCTCGGCTTTTCGGTGAACTTTGAACGCACCTGTGAGCCGTTGGATTTCGTCTCGTTCGACAATTATCCGAGCCACGAGAACTGGAATGCGCTGGTGCTCGACAACGATCTTTTCCGCGCGGCCAAGCCGGAACGACGTCATTGGTTAATGGAGACAAGCGTTTCGCACAATGGCTGGTTCGGGAATCACGAGACCGCGCACCCCGCTGGATTCCTCGTCGCAGAAGCAGTCTCATCGTACGCCTTGGGTGCTGAGGCCGTGTGCTACTGGCTGTGGCGGCAGCAGCGGACCGGGTGTGAGCTACCGCACAGCGCCATCATGAGCGCGTGGTATCGGCCCTCGATTGGTTACGCACAGGTGGAGGCCGTGGAGGCGGCGCGGAAAGAACTGGCGACTCTCCTGATCGGAAGCCAGCCGGCTCCGGCGCAGGTGGCGATCACCTGGTCAGACTTGGGCCGTGCGATGTTGCAGACGGAGCCGCTCGGAGCAAACAAGACGCACGAAGTTGGCTTCAACGAGACGATCACCCTCTGGCATCGTCACGTGTTGGATGCAGGATTGCATCGTGACGTACGTTTCGAAGGAGCGTCGATCGAGGGAGTGAAACTGCTCATCACGCCGATGATGCCGTATGTCAGTGCGGAGTTTCTGCAGCGAGTGGAGGCGATGGTTCGGGCTGGCGGAGTGTGGATTTGTGCACCAACGACCGGGACGCGCACGAAAGAGCATACGGTCCCGACGGACGCCGGTCTGGGGGCAGTAGAGGCTTTGGCGGGCGTCGAGACGGTGTACTCGTTTCCTGTCACAGACACAGGTGCGAGAGGTGAGGCTTTTGGATTGAGCGCTCCGCTGGCTGGCTGGTGCTCGGCGCTGCGCGTCCGAAGTGCTGATACGCGTTCCGTTGGTGATCTGCGCACGACCCTTGCGCGCGAGCCTCTGTCATTTTTGACGGAGCGAAAACTCGGGTCAGGTGCGATCGTGGTCCTCGCCGCTCAGCCACAAGGAGAAGAGGGAGCCGAGCTTCTGCAAAAGTTGATCGCGCACTACGCGAGTCGAGCGGGCGTTACGGAGCGCTACCACGCGACGGCGGGAACTATTTTGTGTCCTTGGAGCGACGATACGGGCGAGCGATTCTGGATCGCGGTGAACATGAATGGCCAAGGCGGTGAGGCGGGTGTGCGCGGTGGAGCGGTGGTGAAGTTGAACGCTTACGAGTGGCGTGTGCTGCGGGCGTGAGAGCGAGAAGTCCGTCGTGTTCAGAATTTGGATCGTTGTAGGGAGCGCGCTGGCGCGCGGATTGGTTATGGAAATTGAACCACAGAGGCACAGAGGACACGGAGAACGGTGACCGGAAGTTGCGCCGACAGTGACCAGGCGATTCCAGCCACCTAGAGCAGATTCAGGAATCGTGTAGCCGCGCCCGTGAGGGCGTGGACAAGGCAAGTCCTTGAGCGAAAAGATCCACGCTCTCACGAGCGTGGCTACATCTTTTATGAAATTGCTGTAGTCTTGGATTGCCTCACACCAAGAACGCCAAGGACGCGCCGGGCTGATTGGATGTTTCGATTCCGCCTACGTGGATTCATCGCTGCGCTAACTTCGGTGCAGATTGGGGTACCCAAACGACGCCTCGCTCGACTTTGGGTGGCGCAACAAACTGCGAACAACTGCTACTCCGCCTTGGCGGACTGAGCGTCCTGCGCGTGAGGCAAACCGGGTTGCGCACGAAGTCTGTCATCGCCGATGCGGTCAGCCCACTGGCGGGCAACATCGGGCTGGCTGGGTGCGAGATGACGCGCAAGCGCCGCGCAACACACGTCGCGGGCACTCCCGGCAGGAAGCGCAGTCAGCCAGTCGCCCAGGGTCGGCAGATCGGCTCCGGCCCAGGCGGTGACTATCGCGGGCAAGGCCGCACGTCTTGACGGATCGAAGAGCTGCAACGTCGCCCAGAGCGTAAGTTTTTCCGGAGCAAGGGCTGACCATTGCTCAATGATCAGCTGGATACTCTTTTGCTGGTCGCCGCCAGGAGGCAGGGTGAGCGCAAGATTCGCGGCGGTGGCGGCGTCGGACTCAGCCACGACCGTCAACACGCTTCGGATTGCGCCGGTCCGATCAGTCTCGCCGGAAAGGCCGGCGGCCCAGGCGAGCGCATCGCGCGGGTTCTGCTCCGCCCACTGGCCGACCGCCGTGGTGAGCATCTGAATACGTCGAGTGTCGCCTGGCAGCGAGACCAGGTAACGGGCGGCTTCCATCGGGGCCTGCGCGGTCCATTTCTCGAGCAGGATTTCAAGCGGGCCGATCGGGAGGTCGACGGACCCGGGATCGCCCGAGGGCGGCAGGTGCTTCACCCATTCGATCGCCGCCGGCAGGTCATGGTCAGCCCACCTGTCAATCACTTGGTTGATCGCGAGAGTCCGCTCCTCCCCCGTCGGCAGCCGCTGCGCTTCCGCGGCGGCGCGGGCCGGGTCGGCGGAACTCCATTCTGCGAAAACGGACAAGAGTGCGAGGCGCCGGTTTTCGCCGGTAAGTTCGGAGGTCATGCTCAGTGCCTCCAGCGGACGCGTTTCGGCGTGAAGCGAGATGACGGTCGGTAACAGCTGGGATCGCAACTCGCTGCGCGGCAGCCCGGTCGCCCAGGCGAGCACGGGATCGCCCTCTGCGTTAAGCCAGCGGACGAACAGTTCAACCGGCAGTTCGGCCCGGCCGTGGATCGCGGGATTTGCCTGCGCATAAGCGATCGCCCCTTGAGGATCGAACTCCGCCCACCACTGGAGCAACTCAAGCGCCGTTTTGTTCTCTCTCTCTCCTGGCAGCACAGGCTCAAGCGCGGCGAGCAACTCGCGTATCCGCTTCACTCGCACGTTCGGCTGCGAATCCGTCGCCGTCACCGCCGATGCCGCGGACTCGACGCGGACGGGGGAAACTTCCCGGGCTTGCGGTGAAACCTGTCGGGCGGGCCTCGACCGAGAAGTTGTGCGCTCCGAGGTGAACCTCGACCACGCAACCACGAGCAGGACCAGCCCGAAGCCGCCCATGAACAGGTAGATGATAACTCGAGGCGTTTTCATGCGGCCGCCGGCATCGTTCGAACGAAGAGCTTCATTTCTAGGAACAGGAAACTGGGGGAGAGTGATGAAACACCGATGGGGTGCCCACTGAAAACGCGGAACACGCCGAAGGTCGACCCAGACGCTCATCAATGGGCGGGCGGACCGCCGCACACTCGAACCTGGATCCATCACACTTTTTTTGTCGCAGGGGACACCGGGCCCGGACGCAAAGTCCACAGCGAGCTGGGTTTTGGCTCGGTGAACCCGGTGTCATCGCCCTGGGCCCTCTGTGACTCAGGCTTGGCTTCAGGGGGGCGTGATTGATTCCGCCAATCCTCCATCTGGCGCCGTTAATTTCAGTGTATTCGGTTGATGAGGTTCTGAACGGTTACGGCTATGCGGCTCCCAATTTCGCAGAGTTGTAACCAACGCACTGGAAACGAGGGTTGAAGTCAGCGTCGCGCATGATGGCATTGGGATGTCTGCCACTCGGTGGGCCAACGAACGATGTCCCGCTTGCAAGCGCTTCCCCTGCTGCGAATCCTCCATGCTGCTGCCGCCATGGTGGTCGTAGTGACCGGGTGCCTTCTTCCGGGAATCGCGCGGGCACATGGCGATCTCGACCTCCAAATTTCGGTGGTCTCGCTGGAGCTAAAGCAAGCGCCTACCGCGCTGCTCTATCTCAAACGTGCCGAGCTGCACCACGAGCACGAGGACTTCGCGGCCGCACTGGCAGACTACGATCGGGCCGCCAAGCTGGACCCGCAGCTCGATGTGATTGGTTTCAATCGCGCCCGGACGCTGTTCCGCTCCGGCCAGCTCAGCCCCGCCCGGGAAGCACTGGATACTTATCTTAAAAAACAACCCAGGCACGCCGAGGCATTCAGGCTGCGCGCCCGCGTTCTCGTCGGCTTGAAAAACTACGCGGCCGCGGTCGCGGATTTCGACCGCAACCTCACTCTCGCCTCTCAGCCGCAGCCGGAGACTTTCCTTGAGCGCGCCGACGCTCTCCTCGCCACTGGTGAGAAAAGTCGTGCGGTCACCAGCCTCGACCAAGGCATCGAGCGGCTGGGCAACCTGGTGACGTTGCAGTCCGCTGCCATCGCGCTCGAACTTGACCTCCATCGGTATGACGCCGCACTCGCTCGCGTTGATCGCGTGATGTCCAGCTTGCAGCGAAAGGAGACCTGGTTGGCTCGTCGGGGAGAAATCTTGGAAACCGACGGGCGCCCCGAGGAGGCGCGTCGAGCTTACCGCGATGCGCTTGGCGCACTTGAACGGCTTCCCGCACAACATCGCAACGGGGCTCCGATGCGAGCGCTGGAGGCACGCCTTCGCGAGCATCTCGGCACCTGAATCCAGTAAGATACATTTCCAAAAACCACTTCGTTTGTCCGACCCGCCCAAACCAATGTTACCTATGAAACTCAAGGCCCTCCTCTTGCTTCTGCCACTGCTCACCCTGGTCCCCCACGTCGCCCAGGCCCGAAGCCTGACGCGCGGCCCCTACCTGCAGAATGGCAGCACCTCCGCCACCACGGTGCGTTGGCGCACGAGCACATCGACCGACAGTGTCGTCCGCTATGGCACGACGGCCGGCAGTTTGAACCTTACCGCATCCGACGCGACCTCGACGACCGAGCATGAGGTCCGACTGACCGGCCTGAGCCCGAACACCAAATATTTTTATTCCATCGGCTACGGCAGCACCACGCTCGCGAGCGGCACCGACCACTTCGTGTTGACCGCGCCCACGGGCGCCAAGCCCACCCGAATCTGGGCGCTCGGTGATGCCGGCACCGGCAGTGCCGTCCAGACCGCCGTCCGCGATGCGTACTACACCTACACCGGTGCCGTGCATACGGATCTTTGGCTGATGTTAGGCGACAACGCTTACTCGACCGGCACCGACGCCGAATACTCGGCGAAAATGTATGCGATTTACCCCGCGATGTTCCGCAAATCCGTACTCTGGACGACCATTGGAAACCACGACGCCGGCAGTGCCGATTCGCCGACGCAGACCGGTCCGTATTACGACAACGCCACGCTGCCGAAACAGGGCGAGGCCGGCGGAGTGGCCTCCGGGACGGAGGCGTACTACTCTTTCGACTACGGCAACATTCACTTCGTTTGCCTCGACTCGATGGACACCTCGCGGTCGGCGACGGGCGCGATGGCGAACTGGCTGACCAGCGACCTGCAGAACAACACGAAGGACTGGCTCGTGGTTTTCTTCCATCATCCGCCGTATACGAAAGGCTCACACGACTCGGACACCGAGAGCAACCTGGTCGAAATGCGGCAGAACTTCGGCCCGATCCTCGAAAACTACGGGACTGATCTCGTGCTCAGCGGTCACAGCCACTCGTATGAACGCTCGAAATTCATCGACGGTCACTATGGCCTCTCCGGCACCTTCAGCAATGCGACGATGGTCGTGCAGACCGGCAGCGGCCAGGGCGCCGGCGCCTACACGAAGACCACTGTCGGTCCGCTCTCCCACTCGGGCACGGTGTACGCGGTTCCCGGAGCGTCCGGTCAGATCAGCGGCGGTACGCTCAACCATCCCGCCATGTATGTTTCACTCAACGTCGCCGGTTCGATGGTGCTTGACGTTAATGGCAGCACCTTGAACGCGACCTACCTCGACAGCGCTGGCATCGTGCGCGATTCTTTCACGATCACGAAGAGCAGCGGACCCGGCAATGTGTTGCCCACCGTGAGCATCACCAGCCCTGCTGCCGGCGCCACGTTCAACGCACCCGCCAGCATCACGATCGACGCGACGGCAGCCGATAGCGACGGCACCGTGACCCAGGTTGCCTTCTACCAGGGCGCGTCGCTGCTCGGTACCGATACCACGAGTCCTTACAGTTTCACGTGGAGCGGCGTGGCGGCGGGCAGCTACAGCCTCACCGCCAAAGCCACGGATAACGTCGGCGGCATCCAGACCTCCACCGCGATTCCCGTCACCGTCAACTCGGTGGGCGGTCCAACCACGGTCTCCTTCCAACAAGGCACGAACGGCTATGCCGGAATGATCGACACGCACATCCGTAGTGACGCAACGACTACGAACTACGGCGGTGCTACCACCCTCTTGATCGACGGCAAACCCGATTACTCCGCGCTGCTTAGATGGGACCTCTCGGCCATTCCCGCCGGCAAAACGGTCACAGCCGTGACGTTGACCTTCAACGTCGTCACGCCGAGCAGCCACGTGTATGAGCTCTACGCTCTTCGTCGCGACTGGTCGGAATCCGAGGCGACCTGGGCTAAGGCCACCAGTGCGGTGAATTGGACCACTGCGGGCGCCAGCAGCTCGACGGGCGACCGTGAGCCGACCGTGCTCGGTACGGTCACTTCGACGACCACCGGCAGCCGAACCATCACCCTCAATGGATCGGGAGTCGCGAAGGTCCAATCCTGGATCAACTCACCTTCGACCAACTTCGGTTTTGTGGTACAAGACTACACCGTCACGAAAGGCATCGATCTTACCTCGAGCGAAGGTGGGAACGTTTCGCAGCGGCCCATCATCACCGTCACCTATCAATAGTTCAGTGGAGCGCCGGGGCCGTTGCGCCGCAGAGGCAGCCCCCTTGATTCTGGAAGTTGGGCTAACGCGCGGCTTGACGCCGCCATGGACGGAGCGGCTCGACGCGCGTGAGCCCAGGGATCCACACTCTCACGATCGCTGCTACGAAGTTCGACGTAGGCAGCTCGGTTGCGAGCGCAGGAGCGTCCGCCAGCGAACTGCCGACGAAAGCACCGTGCAGTTCCAATTTCACAAGTAAGTTTCTCTCCGACCGAATCGTTCCGGCTAAGCTTTAGCCGAGTTCCTGTCATTGCGACGAAGCAATCTAGCAGGTTCACCACCGCGTGCTTAAAATGAAGGGACGTCCGGCTAGAGCGGTTTAAATTAAACTGTAGCCGGACGCCGCCTCATTGTCATCGCGAGGTGCGCGAAGCGCGCCGTGGCGATCCAGCTGGATTGCTTCGTCGCTGCGCTTCT
>JBDSPT010000436.1:0-5407 GCA_039930205.1 Opitutus sp.
GTGGTTGATGCAGAACGCGTAAGCGCGTCGGTATCTTAGTCTCTCGACCAGACCCGCCCGATGTAGGCAGCGCGCTCGCGAGCGGTTTGTGGCTCACGAGTATGCTCACGTTGGCAGTGCCGACGACTCGTCCGAGCTCTGCACGACCGTCTCCAAAGGCGACCCGTCTCCCCGCATCGCAACAGCAGGCCTCTACGCCTGCTGGATTGTGCATCACGGAGCGCGCACGCGCGCACCGATGATCCGCGGTGTCCACGTCGCCCGCGTCCCCTCGCAAACGAGCTCAACTCCCAGCCATTTTTTTCCGTGTCTTCTGCGCGATCCGTGCGCTAATTGATTTCCCTCCGACTCGTGCCACCCAAACGCCTCGACCAAGCCCGCCCGTTCTTCACCTTTGGGTTCATTGTGCTGGCCTGGGTTTTGATCCCGGTCGTGATCAAGACTTTCACGCGCGCAAGTTTCTTCGAACTCACCGCGCCGATCCCCGTTTCCGTTTCCTATGTCCGGGATTTGCAGGAATTTTGGTCGCTCCGACTCCACTCGAAAGGCGAGTTGATCGAAGCGGGTCGAGATTTGGCGCGGCTCAACGCGTCCTATTCGCTTTCGGTTCAATCAAACGCGGAGCTGCAAGCTCAAGTCGAGCGCTTGGAACGACTCGCCAGAATGCCCGCACTGCCCAAGCACCGCTACGAACACGCCCGCGTGGCGCGACGGGATTTCTCGGCATGGTGGCAGCGCATGGTAATTCGCAAAGGCCGGAATTACGGCATCCCGGTCGGCGCGCCGGTGGTCTTCACCGGTGGCGTGGTGGGTCGCGTCACTGAGGTCTTTGCCTACACGTCTGTCGTTGAGCTTATCGGCTCGCCGAGTGTGCGCATCGCCGCCGCGATCGACGGCGATGAACGTCCCGTCAGCTTTCAAGGCGGCATCAATCCCACGTTCGGTCCGCCGTCCGGCGTGCTTGAATTCGTTCCGCTCGACATTTTCGCGAGCGAGAAAATCCCGAAGCGGCTGGTCACATCGGGCCTCGGTGGGGTTTTCCCGCCCGGTCTCACGTTGGGCACGGTCACAAAGGTCGAGCCCAGCACCGACGGTCTGTTCAAAAATGGCGAGGTGCGTCTCGATCCGAATTTGGCGTCGCTCTCTGAAGTCACGGTGCTCGTGCCGCTTGATCCCCAATGACGCCCGAACGTTTTCTGCCGCGCAATTTTGTACTCTTTCTCTGCTGATTACATGCGTCGCGGGTTCGTTATTTTCCTGACCATGCTGCTCCTTTGGGGAGTGGTGTCGGAACTGAATCATTCGATCACCCGCTGGCATTTGTTTCTTTGGACGGCCGGCTTGTTCGTCACCTTCAGCGCGCTCACGCTTCCGTTGGGCGTCGGCGTCTTGACGACGCTGCTGGGTGGCTTGCTCTGCGACGCGTCTGCCCCGGTGGGATTTGGCGCTCACGCACTGCTTTTTTCCGCTGCGCATGTTGTCATCTTCAATCTTCGCGATCGTGTTCCCCGTGACGAAACGGTGGCGCGCGTGATCATCGCGCTTCTGACGAATCTCGCGCTATTTCTCGTGTTTTCATTTTATCAAGTCTCCCGCCTTCCCTCCCCCGCCTCCGCCTGGCCGCGAATCATCGTCGATTTGATGTGCTCACAAATTTTCATCGCAGTGGTGGCGCCGTGGTTCTTCGCCTTGCAGGCCTCCGCCCTTGAGCTCGCTCGTCCCCTCACGTCCTACCACGGACGGAACGAGGAGTAGCTGACCCGTCACTGCCCCATGGCAACCGTCGCCCCGTCTCGTCAGGATCGTTCGGGTACGCTCGTGGAAACTCACAAGAGTTATCAGCCGCGCATTCTCTTTTTCCATTTCGTCATCGCGCTTCTGCTCCTGCTGCTCGTCGGCGGCCTGGCTTATCAGCAGCTGATCAACACGAGCGTTTACCATGAGCGTGAGCGCGTGCAGAATCAGCGTCGAGTCCTCGTCCCTGGACCTCGCGGCAACATTTACGATCGCAACGGTCAACTGCTCGTGGGAAATCGTCCGCGTTTCGCCGTCGTGCTGTACCTCGACGAACTTCGGCAGGAATTTCGCCGCGAGTTCATCCGCGTCCGCCGAAACTACCGTGAGACCGACGACAAGGATCTCCCTACGTCGAGTCAGCTGGAGCAGATCGCGCGCTCGTCCGTCGTTCAGCGTTATCTCGATCAGATCAACCACATCCTCCGTCGCAACGAGCGCGTCGACACCAGCGATCTGATGAAGCACTTCGCACGTCAGCTGTTGCTGCCGTACACGCTCGTCGACGATCTCACGTCGGACGAATACGCGAGGCTCATCGAGGGTCTGCCCGTCAAATCGTCGCTTCAAGTCTACACCTCGAGCACCCGCAATTATCCGTTCCGTTCGGCCGCCGCGCACACGCTCGGTTACGTCGGAATCGACCCTGACGTGGAGGCCGAGCATCTGCCAGGTGAGGGCCTGACCACGTTCAAGATGAAGGGCTCGATCGGACGTGACGGATTGGAGAAAACCTTCGACGCGCAGCTTCAGGGCGAAGCGGGCGGCACCATTTTTCTCGTTGATCCCGCGGGTTATCGCATCAATCCGCCGCTGCACAAGCGGCTGCCGGTGCAGGGCAAGAACCTCGTCACGTCCCTCGACGTCGATCTTCAAATCGCCGCGGAAGCAGCGATCGGCGATCAGATTGGCGCCGCGGTCGCACTCGACGTGAAGACGGGCGAGGTGCTCGTGCTGGCCAGCAAACCCGACTACAACCTCGCGGACTTTTCTCCGCACCTCACTCACGTGGTCAGCGCTGACATCGAAGCACGCCAGGCCTGGATGAATCGCGCGCTCGCCGCCTTCCACCCACCGGGATCAACCTTTAAAATCGTGAATTCGATTGCCGCTCTTCGCGCTGGCACGGTCCAACCCCTGTCGATCATTGCTGATTGCCAAGGTGCGATGAAAGTCGGCGGTCGCGTGTTCACGTGCGAAAACGGACTGGTGCAACACGGTGAGCTAAAGCTGGCCGCGGCCATCGCCGAGAGCTGCGACGTGTTCTTCTACACGCTCGGGCTTCAAACGTCCGCCGAGGTGCTGGCGGCAGAAGCCCGCCGCTTCCACCTGGATGTTCGTACCGGCATCGAACTACCGAATGAGCCGCGTCGCATGATCATCCCGGATGGGGCGTGGAAACAGCGAACGCAGCAAACCCGTTGGTATCCCGGCGACACGGCGAACATGTCAATCGGACAGGGCTACGTATTGGAAAACCCGCTCAACATGGCGTGCTTCGTCGCCTCCTTCGCCCGCGACGAACTCTCCACCAAGCCGACCCTTATCCATAATCCGAATGCGCCTGCACTGCACGGGGAGAAAACCGGACTTACGCCGGAACAGCGCGCGGTGATTATCGAGGGCATGGAAGGCTGCACCACGTACGGCACGGCCAAGATCTTAACCACGATGGCCAGTTTAAGACTGCCAGGACTCCGGGTCGCGGGGAAAACCGGAACCGCCCAAATCCCCGGCGGCAAAAATGCCGCATGGTTCATTTGCTTTGCCCCGATCGAGGATCCGCAAATCGCAATCTCCGTGATGATTGAAGGCGAAGAGGCTGTGGCACACGGAGAAAGTTTCGGAGGAGGTCGGTATGCGTTGCCTGTCGCGCAAGCGATTTTGAAAAAGTGGAAAGAGAAGAAGGATCGACCACCGACCTTCGTGCCCCCGAAAACGTCGTAACAGAAATTTCGCCATTTCTCGCCGCAGATAAACGCTATTTGGGCGGACGGATGGACTCCTTTGACGTCAAACGTCGTCGACTCAAAGATGTGTTTCTCGTCCACGCGGCCGACGTTTCTCCTCGCGCCATACTTTGCGGGCCCGTCGAAAAATCGGATCGATCTCGCCCCACGTTTCGCGCAACCCGTAGCGAACCCGCTGTAATTGCGCGATCACGTCGTCCGCCTCAGTCCCAAACCTCATCTTCGCACTACGGGACTTGAATCGGGCCAGCCAGCGTCCGGCCTCGGCGCGAGCGCGATCGGTCGGTCCGCGTCGCTGTCCCGTGCCGACGTTGAAACGCCAGAACCGGTAGAGCTGAGCGGCAAAGCGTGACACGACAAATCCTGCTGCAATCACGCTGATCACTCCGGCCCAACGTCGGCCGTTCCATGGCCGTGAGCTCCACGCTTTGATTTCGCCGCTCCAACCATCGATCAGCTCCCGCAGACGCCGACTCGAACCTTCGGTCGTCCGCTTCACCGCATTGATGGTGTCGATCTGAGAACGCTGATCGAAGTTCACGATCTGCCGGTACCAAAACACCCGCAGGCTCTCCAGTCGCGCCTTCCAGCTGCGGTCGCTCTTTCGGCCCGAAGCCGTTTCGGCGGCTGCCGCCGCTGCATTCGCTGCCGCGACTCCCGGCGTGGGATCAACTCGAAGCCAGGCCTGGAGCTGAAAATCGAAAATCTCGCACCACGCGTGCGCGTCTGAGTTCCGCAGCGTGAAGTTATTCGAATAACCGTTCCACGATCCTCCGCGGAAACCCGTTACGATGCGTGCAGGAATACCCTCGGTCCGGGCCAAAACGACGAGCGACCCGGCGAAGAGTTCACAATGGCCGCCCCCGTTGGAGGCAAGCCACCTCACCAAGGGATCACCCGGACCAGCCGGCGTGTCCGGTCTGAGCGAATACGCGTGTTTGCCCGCGAGCCAGGCCGATGCCCGCTGGCCGAATTCCTCCGGCTTCAGCGTCGCACCTCCGGTAATCTCTCCGGCAATCTGCTTGAGCACCCGTCGATCCGCTTCGCTTAACATCAGTCCCAACATGAAGGTCGACGCGGCCAGGGGATTGCTGCCACTGACGGCGTAACGGCGCGCAAACTCCGCATCGGCGAGACGATCCTTGCCCTCCATCGCCTGGACCCGGTAGGCAAGCATGGTCGCGGGATCGTCCCGCAGGCCCACCAGCTCCAGTCCGCTCGCTGTCCGATAGCTGTGAGCCTCCCGCAGCCGAATCTCTCGATAGGCGCCGAGCAGCGGCAGAAACCGGCTCACGCCCGCTTCCAGATAAAAAGTCCACGAAGGCTCGAAGCCCCCGCCACGCCGGCTGCCTCGAATCGTTGCCCCGCGTTGCTCCACCGAAAAAGTTCGCCGTAGCGCCGTCGAGAGCCGGAAGGTGCCATCGCCGTACTCATCCAGCACCAGCATTCGCCAATACGGTGTCACCGGAATCTGAGTACGGTCGCTTGCATCCACGCTCAACGCGACACCGTTATCCTGCTGAATCTCCGTCACGTCGCCAAACTTGATCGAGTCGTTGAAGCCCGTCTTCGACTTCTTCGACATGAAGCGCTCAAGGAAAAGGCTGTTCTCCAGTTGAAACCGCGGGATGGCGAGGAACAGC
>JBDSPT010000437.1:0-5720 GCA_039930205.1 Opitutus sp.
TGAGCTGGCGCGGGTGATGCTCGCGCTGAAGACCGTGCTGGCGGACCTCGACGAGGTACCGTTGCTGGTGTTCGATGAAGTGGACGCGAATGTCGGTGGCGAGATCGGCCGCGTCGTGGGCGAGAAAATGGCGGGTATTGCGAAGAGTCACCAGGTGCTCTGCGTGACGCATCTGCCGCAAGTCGCCGCGCAGGCGACGTGTCATTTGGTCGTGACCAAAGATCAGAGCAAGGAGCGCGCGGTGGTCACGATTGAGCCGATTCAGAGCAGCCGCAAAGCACGCGTCGCGGAACTCGCCCGCATGTTAGGCGACAGCAAAGCGAAGAGCGCACTCGCACACGCAGAAGAGTTGTTGGGGGGTTGAGGTGAACGCAGGCCCAAGCGATTGCTTCCAAACGTAGGTAGCGCGCTGGCGCGGTCGGCGGGGGTGGTCACAGCCTTCCGCTGAGATTTTTCGCGTGACGGTGCATCTGACGTGCAGTGCCCATCCAACGTTCCGCGGCAGACCGCGCGCCAGCGCGCTACCCACTCACATAGCGCCGCTGATCCGATACAGCGGCGACTCATCCTGACTGTGCAGCGAAAAAACCGTGGCTGAAGTCAGAGAAGCCCTGTTGGATGAGAAGATGTCTCCGCACCGCGATGAGTACGCCCGTAGAATGCAGCAGCTTCGTCCCTCGTCCATTCGGGAGATCCTCAAGGTCACCGCACAGCCTGAGATCATCTCGTTCGCGGGCGGTCTGCCGGCCCCCGAGTTGTTTCCGGTTGAGGCGGTAAGAACGGCGAGTGATGCCGTGCTGTCGCAGTATGGCCACGAGGCGCTCCAGTACGGTGCCAGCGAGGGATTTCTCGGTCTGCGGGAGTGGATCGTCGCCGAGATGAAGATGCGGGGCGTTGCCACTGCAGTCCCCGAAGTCCTCGTCACCACCGGCTCACAACAGGTGCTCGATCTTATCGCGAAGCTGTTTCTCAACCCAGGCGACATCGTTCTGACCGAAAATCCGACGTACCTTGCTGCGATCCAATCGTTCCAAACCTTCGAGGCGAAGTTTGTCCCTGTTCCGACCGACCACGAAGGGCTGATTCCGGAGGCTCTGCCTGAGCTGATCAAACAGCACCGGCCCAAGTTCCTCTACACGATTCCAAATTTTCAGAACCCGACGGGCGTCACCCTCACGGCAACCCGGCGGCAAACCCTCGCGCGAATCGCCGCGGAGCACGCGCTCACGATCTTGGAAGACGATCCGTATGGGAAACTTCGTTACGAAGGTTCGGCGGTTCCGCCCATCAAGCATTGGGACACCGATAACCGTGTGATCTATGCCAGCACGTTTTCGAAAACGATTGCACCCGGATTACGCGTGGGCTGGGTCGTCGCTACTCCGGAGGTTTTCGGGCGACTGTTGATTCTCAAGCAAGCGTCTGACCTCCACACCTCAAGTTTCGATCAACGAGTCGCGTACCGGTTTCTCTTGGATAACGACCAAGGCGAGCATCTGGAGAAAATCTGTCACGCTTACGGCGAACGTTTTTCGGTGATGGACGCGGCGCTGCGCGCCGAGATGCCGGCGGGCTATCGCTGGACTCATCCGGAAGGCGGAATGTTCATGTGGGTTACCGGTCCGGCCGAACTGGATGGGCTGGCCTTGCTGGAGCGTGCGATCAAGCGCCAGGTGGCGTTTGTGCCCGGCCGCGATTTCTTTCCGGCGGACGGGGGACGGAACTTCATTCGGTTGAATTTTTCGAACTCGAAGCCGGAACGCATTCGCGAGGGCATCCGACGACTCGCCGAGCTCTGTCGCGTCTAGCCCTCATCCATCACATTTTTCGTCAACTCCTCTTTTGCCACGGCGCCCACTGAGCTCGGACAGAGCGTTCACGGAGCCACGCACTCTGGGATTCCTTCGATGCCGTGGACCCACAGACGTCCGCATTGACGGGGAGCAGATGGGTCGCTTACGAGGACAGGAACCAAAGACCTTGCCGCAGCACGCGACGCAATTATTGGGAGTGCAGGTGGAGTTTGCATACGGGAAACACGTGCACAACGTGACGGCGATGAACTTTATCCCCAAGTTTCTTTCGGTGGGCGCGATCCTGCTGGGATTGATCGTCTCAGACCTGGCTGGCGCTCCGGTCCGTGTGCTGTATTTTTCGAAGTCCGCTGGATTTGAGCACAGCGCGGTCAAGCGGACCAACGGCCAGCCGAGTTATTCCGAAAATGTCCTGACGAAAATCGCCGGGGCGAGTGGACTCGAATTTACCTTCAGCAAGGACGGCAGTAAATTTTCAGCAGACTACTTGAAGCAGTTCGACGCGGTCATGTTCTACACGAGCGGCGATCTGCTGAGCGTTGGAACCGATGGCCAGCCGGCCATGACCGCGGCAGGCAAACAGGCGTTGTTGGATTGGGTCGCGAGCGGTAGGGGGTTTGTGGCCGTTCACAGTGGCAGCGATTCCTTTCACACGGGAGAAAGCGGCGGCGGCAATAACCCGCACCGTAATCAGCGGTACAAAAACTATGGTGACGCAGCAGACCCGTACATCAAAATGCTTGGAGGAGAGTTCATCAAACACGGTCCGCAGCAGGTCGCCAAAGCGCGGGTGATCGATCCTAAGTTCCCGGGCTTTGACGAGGTGGGCGCTGAACTCAATGTGAAGGAGGAGTGGTATTCACTCAAGGAATTCGCTGCAGATGATCATGTGCTGCTCGTGCTCGACACGAAGGGTATGGAGGGAAGCGATTACGATCGTCCGCCGTATCCGATCGCCTGGGCGCGGATGCATGGGAAAGGCCGGGTCGCCTTTAACGCGATGGGCCACCGCGAGGACGTCTGGGACAGTACCGCGTATCAGTCGATGCTCGTCGGCGCGTTGAAATGGGCTGGCGGAGTCGTTCAGGCCGACGTCACCCCGAACCTGGCCCAAGTTGCGCCCGGCCATGCCACGTTGCCGAAAGCTCCGGTTGAAAAGCCGGCGGCGGACAAAGCCAAATAGAGGGCGAATTTCCCTCGTCGATCGCGGCTTCACGCACCCTTGCGTGGACAAGGAGCTGTTCAACCTAAACTGCAACCGGACGCCTCCTCATGGTGATCGCGAGGTGCGCGAAGTGCGCCGTGGCGATCCCGCTGGATGGCTTCCTCGCTCCGCTCGTCGCAATGACCGGCAGTCCAGCTACAGGTTTCTTTTAAAATGCCTAGCGCATCGCGTGGGCCGGCTGGCGCGTGACTGCGACGGGTTTTTGCTTAAAACTGCGCCACTTTTCCAGCGGTAGATTCGCCAGACCGATCAAGAGGAGCTGGCTGATGACGAACCCGGAGAGCGCGACGAAAGCGGCTTCGGTAAATCCGTAACTATGCAATCCTACGCCCAGCATGTTGGTGCCAAACCAGCTCCAGCTCGTCACCACGTTTCCGAAAATTGCGAGCGCCATGAGTCCGCTCTGTTTGACCAGGCCACCCCAGCGCGCGTGCAGGATCACCGCATTCCAAATCACAATGATAAGCGCGCCATTTTCTTTGGGATCCCAGCCCCAGAACCGGCCCCAGGATTGATCGGCCCAGATTCCTCCGAGTACGGTGCCCGTGAAGCTGAAGAGCGTAGCGAAACAAACGATACCGTACACCATTCGAGACAGTGAATCGGCCTTCACCTTGTCGAGCGACCGGGTGAACACGCCGCGCACGACATAAATCATCGCGAGGAAACCAGCGAGGAAGGTGGCGGCATAGCCACTCGTCACGACGACGACGTGCGTTGCCAGCCAGAAGTTCGAATCGAGAACGGCGCGCATCATTTCCAGCGTATCCCCGCCGAGAGAAAGATGGTGAGCGATCAGCAAAGTGGTAAACCCGATCACTCCGGCTGCCACACTGCCCACGGCGTTCCGGTAGAATGCCTCCAGCATCAAGCAGAGGCCCACCGCTCCCCAACCCACGAACAGGGCGGACGAGTACAAGTTCGTGACCGGCGGACGGCCCTCGAGCCACATGCGTGTCGCAATGCCGGCGGTGGACAGGATCCACGCGACCGCAATCAGCCAAAACGCGGAGCGACCGAGCGTCTCAGGCCACTTGAGCCAGGAAAAAACGGCGGCGAAAAACGCGAGCGCGTAGAGCTCCATGCTGAGGTAGAAGGGTTCGGCGTAGTTAAACCGAACTTCGGCGCGTGTTTTCCCCAGCGTCTTGCTGAAATTCTTGTTCAGCAGTTCGCGGTACGTACTTACGCCCTGGTTGAACTGGGTCGCCTGACCGTCCCGCCAGGTTCGCCCCAGCGCCGAATAAATCAGCGCATACGGACTCACCCGTCCGGTCTCGAAGCTGCCCAGGAGGGTGTCGCCGACATTCTTCCACCCATTTGCTTCGGCTTCGCCCTGCGCAGGAGGCACGGCCAGAACGGAGCCGAACTGGCTCATCCGAATGAACGTCTGACCTGAATCGATCATCCCTTGCGCCACGGCTTCGTCGTGCGGCTGACCGGCCTGCTTGGCTCGAACCGCTTCAACGCCCCTCGCGAGTGAACTTTCGAATCGACCGAGCTCCTGGAGAAAATTGGGGCTCTCGGGCGAGGTAAGGCTGTACTTGAGTCGCTGGTACAGAACCGCGTTGCCCTGCAGTTGGAGCACAGCGCGCTGGAACGGACTGCGTGCCTGGGCCTCGACGGGCTGGGCGAGCTTCGCCTGCGCGTCGATCGTCTTCAGGTGCGGCTGAAGGTCGTTGTACGAGAAACGTCGCTGGCGGCTCGGCACGAAGCCAAACGCAGCGAGCACACGTTTCGACGTCTCCGGATAGTTGATGCGGAGGTCATCTTCAGATTTTCCGAGCAGCGCGAGCAGTTCAATGTTGTCGATCGCGAAAGTCGGATACCCGTCAGCCTTCTCGGGCCGGAAGCAGACATCCAGCAACCACTCAATGGGCGATCCGACCATTGGCTCAGAAAGCAGCGGTGTGCTCACGCGCTGCCGACCTTGCAGCAGCAGCAGCGAGGTGCGCGCCACCGAGTCGAGCGGTTTGACGCGACCGTTGGTTACGACGGGAAGTTCGCCGAAGCCGATCAGGTTGAAATCACCGGGATTCTTCGGCGGCCGGATCGAGCTGAGAACCCAAACCAGACCGAACGCCAGCGCGAGCAGAGGAATAAACCGTTTCATGAGAAGAGCGCTTACGTCAGAGTCAGGCGACGCGCAGGGTGCGACGGCGGCCAAAAAAGCCCGCCAGGTGGATGCCGAATTGAACGATCAAGCCCAGCGCCATCATCGCGCACGAGATGTAGGGCAGGAGCCAGCCGGGGTTACGCACGACCTGAAGCACACTTGTGGCGTGTTCACTGTCCATTTGGTACTGATAGAACGTCAGTCCCGCGTACCGCAGCGGATTATTCATGTAGATCAGGACTTCGCGATTGTCCTGACCGTTGGGCGTGGTCAGGCGGACGCGGCTCGAAAAGTTTTTCGGGATGTCCGTGCCGATATAAATGTCGTGCTGCACCTTCAGCAGCGTCAGATCGAACGGCTTGTACGTGCGCTGAAAGCGCAGACCCAGGCGCCACGAGCGGCCCGCGTATTCGACCGTCTGTGACGTCGCAAGCTGGGTTGAAACGAGAAAGGTGCCAAGGGGGCCTTCCGGTCCAATGAGTTCGACGAACGCCGCCGGCCAGTTGCGCTCGTCCTGTTTGTAGGTGATCGGCGCGGGGGTCGCGATCAGCCTGGCACCCACTCCGGC
>JBDSPT010000438.1:0-6517 GCA_039930205.1 Opitutus sp.
CGCAGCTCAATGCGGCCTACGCTACCGCAATGGGTGAACTGGCCCGGCAGTATCCTAAGGACCTCGATGCGGCGACGCTCCACGCCGACGCGGTTATGAACACGATGGCGTGGGACTACTGGCTGGCGGATAAAGTCACGCCCAAGGCGGAGACGCGCGAGATCATCGCGGCGATTGAAGCCATCCTGAAAAAGAATCCCGATCACCCCGGTGCGAATCATGCCTTGATCCACTTGGTGGAAGCGGGCCCGCAGCCGGCGACCGCCCTCGCCAGCGCGGAGAAACTAAAGTTCTACGCGCCGGATGCCGGACATCTCGTGCATATGCCATCGCACATTTTCATGCGTACCGGTTTCTATCACGAGGCGGCGCTGGCCAACGAACGGGCGGCGAACGCGGACCTCGCCTACATCGCGGAATGTCGGGCGCAGGGATTCTACCCTGGCATGTACTATCCGCATAATCAGCATTTCCTGTGGTGGGCTTACACGTTTGAAGGTCGGCGCGCTGAGGCGTACGCCAAATCCGCGGAAATCGTCAAACTGGCGAATTCGCCGATGTGCGGCACGCCGGTCGCCGAGAAGCAGCGTTTCACCCACCTGCATCTGCTGACGGCAGTCCGCTTTGGTGACTGGAAATCGATTCTCGCTGCGGCGGAGCCGCCGGTCGGGGAAGCGCTCGATCGCGTCATGTGGCATTGGGCGCGGGCGACCGCCTACTCGGCGAACGCTGAGTCGGAAGCAGCCGCACGCGAAGCTTCCGCCGCTCGGGCGCTCGCGAAAGGCGAGGCCGTTGCTGCGATGGACAATCCTTATCTGCCTGCAATCAAGATTGCCGACCTTGCCGCCCATCTGGCGGAGGCCCGTGCCGCATTGGCGCGACGGGCGACGGAGGACGCACTGACTTCTCTGCGCGCGGCGGTCGCGGTGGAGGATGCCATGCCGTACATGGAACCCGCTTTCTGGTTTTATCCGACGCGGCACACGCTTGGGGCGGTATTGCTTTCCGCCGGGCGGGCGGATGAAGCGGCGGACGTTTTTCGCAGCGATCTCCGTTACTGGCCAAAGAGCGGCTGGTCGCTGCATGGCCTCGCGCTTGCGTTGGAAAAGAAAGGTGACGCCAAGGAAGCGGCCGCCGTTCGGAAAGAATTCGATGCCGCGTGGAAGTACGCGGACGTACAGCCGAGTCTCGCGATGTATTGACCAGCGCGTGCGGAAAGCCGGGCGCCAACTCAGTCGAGTGGAGACCAAGACAAACATAGTATCCAAGGCGAACATACGCCTCAAAAAACATAGAGCACCATGAAAACAGTCAAAGCCTCACCTCCATATGGACTCGGAGTCCGTCAGGAGAAAACCAGGTTAGCAACAGGCCACGCACGCCGCTGGGGCGCCGTAGTCCGATTTGCTTTTGCAGCGATGATCACGCCAGTCGCGGCGAGCGCGGCACCCGAACCCACTTTGCTCGTCTCGGGCTTGGAGGAGCTCCAGGGAAGTGCCGTCGGCCCCGGCGGGGCGCTGTTTGTTACCGCGCCGCTCGCCGGCAGCATCTGGCGGGTCGACCCGAAGTCCGGCGCGGTAACGCTCTTTGCCAGCGGGCTGCCGGCCCGCTTCCCGGGCCTGTTTTTCATCGGCAGCGGGGTGGTCGATGTCGCGTTCCTTGGCGGGACCGCCTACGCGCTGGTCACCGGCGTCGCGCCCGACCTTGAGGGCCATGATACCGTTGGCATCTATCGAGTAGATGGCCCGAACAACTTTACCATCGTCGCGGATCTGGGCGCGTGGTCCGAAGACCATCCGCCCGCGAATGACTTCTTCGTTCCCACCGGCTTCCAGTACGCGATCGAACCCTTCCGCGGCGGGCTCCTCGTCACCGACGCGCACCACAACCGGGTTCTGTGGGTCTCCCGCGAAGGCGAGATTACCGAGTTGATCTCGTTCGGCGACGTTGTCCCGACCGGGTTGGCGGTCTCGGGCAACTCGATCTACATCGCCCAAGCCGGACCCATCCCTCACGAGCCGGAGGACGGCAGGATAGTTATGTTCGGACCGAAATCGACGACCGCCACCGAAATCGCCGCGGGAGCAAGGCTGGCCGTCGACGTGGAGTTTGGCCCCGGGCGAACGCTCTTCGCCCTCTCGCAGGGCGTCTGGGATGGCCCGTTCGAGGGCACGCCGGCACTGCCGAGGACAGGCGCGCTTATGCGAGTCAATGGGGACGGTACCCTCACAACCGTCGTCGGCGGGCTGGACCAGCCGACGTCGGTCGAGATCATCAAGAATACCGCCTACGTCGTCACGCTCACCGGCGAGATCTGGAAGGTCGACGCTATCTCGGCGCCGCCCTACGGCCATTGAGGTCGGGCATCGAGGGCTTGAGGTCTGCTGCTTCGTGGACCCGTCAGCAGACCGCGAGAATCACGTGGTGGGTTTCGGGTCACGTCACGCTCCACACTTCGATGCTGGAGGCGGACTCGGATCAGGTGTTTTCGTATGGACCTCAAACTTCTCGCAGAGGGATTCAATCCCATCCTAATGTTCGTCGCGGCGAGATCGGTTCGTGGCGAGCAACGGTGGCGACAAGCTATTCGTACCTTTGACATCATGAACGGGCGCGTCGTTCTCCTGACACCGATGAATGCGAGCGAAGAGACCACCGACTCTGCCGATCGCTCCCGCCTGGCGAAATCTCCCGTGTTTGGCACCACGCTTTGGACGATCGTGCTCGCGGCGGGCGACCCCAATAACCCGGACGCGGCCGTGGCGCTCGATCGTCTGTGCCGAACGTATTGGTATCCGGTGTACGCGTACGTACGGCGGAAGGGCCGGGCTGGTGCCGATGCGGAGGATCTCACGCAGGAGTTTTTCTCCCGCCTGCTGGCGCGCGACTTTCCCGTCGGCGTGGAGCGCGATGGCGGGAAATTTCGCTCCTACCTGCTGCGCGCGCTGGATCACTTTCTGATCAACGAATGGAACCGGGGCAACGCGGTCAAACGCGGCGGGGGAAGCATCACTTTCTCGCTTGATGGCGTGGACGCCGACGCACGCTATGCACTGGAGCCGATCGATGGCTCGACGCCGGAGTCACTCTACGACCGGCGTTGGGCCGTGGCCGTGCTCGAGACCGTGCGAGCCGGGCTGCGGCAGGAATATGTTGGGCAGGGGAAGAGCAAAATGTTCGAGGCGTTGGAGCCGTGCCTTACTGGCGGCGACGATTTGCTGCCCTACGCTGAATTGATGATGAGGCTCGATCTGAAGGAGAGCGCGCTGAAGATGGCGGTGCATCGATTGCGCAAACGATTCGGCGAGCTACTGCGCGAAGAAATCGAGAAAACCGTAGCCACACCCGATGAGGTGGAGGGAGAAATTCGCCAGCTCATCACCGCCGCTTCGACGTGACTGCCTCGGCGATTTTTTGTGCAAAAAGGTGATGAACGCCGTCCAAATATCGCACGTTCATTGCCCAATCTGTGGTTCCAAACTCCCTCCCGGTATTCCGCCGGAAAGGTGTCCCGCCTGCCTGCTGCGCCTCGCGTTTAAGCTCGAGGAGAGCGATTCGCCGGACGCAAGCGACGACGAGGGTGAGACCGCTCTCTTGGAAGGCGCTGAGGGAGAACTGCCGACGGCCCCGGGTGTGTTTGAGGATTATGAGTTGATCGAGCAGATTGGGCGCGGCGCGATGGGCGTGGTGTTCAAGGCGCGGCAGATCAGCCTCGATCGTCTGGTGGCCTTGAAGGTGCTCGACCTCTCCGATCGCCTTCCGGCCGATGCGGCGAAACGCTTCCGGGTCGAAGCGTCCGCGGCCGCCGGTCTGCGGCATCCCTGTATTGTAGCGATTCACGAAGTCGGCGTGCATCACGGCCTGCATTACTTGGCGATGGACCTCGTCGAGGGGGCAACCCTCGCAACGGTGGTCACCCAACGTCCCTTGGCGGCAGATCGCGCAGCGCGACTGCTCGCATCCGTCGCCGATGCCATCCAATGCGCGCACGAGAGGGGAATTCTGCACCGCGATCTCAAACCCTCCAACATCCTGGTCGATGCCTCCGACCAGCCACACGTCGCGGACTTCGGCCTCGCGAAGCGCATGGGAGTGGATGCGGACATGACAATCCCAGGACAAATCATGGGTTCGCCGAACTACATGTCTCCGGAACAGGCACGAGGCGGTGTGCTCGGCCCGGCGTCAGACGTGCATGCACTGGGTGCGGTGTTGTATCACTGCCTCGTCGGCCGGCCGCCGTTTTTTGGTCAGACGATTCCCGATACGCTGCATCACGTGATTCATGGCGAACCAGTCTCACTGCGATTGCTCGTTGTCGGCATGCCGCGGGACCTCGACACCATCGCGTTGAAGTGCCTGGCGAAAGATCCGGCGAAACGCTACTCCGACGCACGGGCGCTTGCGGACGAGCTTCGCCGCTTTCTTCGGCGGGAGCCGATCCACGCCCGGCCGGTCAGTCGCCTTGAACAGTTCTGGCGCTGGAGTCGGCGACGACCGGCGATCGCGGGCCTGACGGCCGCAACGACTCTTTTGGTACTCGCGGTGGCCATCGGTTCGCCTGTCGCCGCGCTGCGAATACGAGCCGAGCGGGAGCGGGCCGAGGAAAATCTCTACGCCGCTGACATGAACCTCGTGCAACAGGCACTGGCTCGAAGCAGTCGCGGTCAGGCGCGCGGTCTGCTCGAGCGACATCGCCCGACACCCGGTGAGTTCGATCGGCGCGGATTTGAGTGGCGCTATTTGTGGACGCAATGTGAGAGCGACGAACGGGAGATATTACAGGTCCCCCCTGCTCGGGACTATCGCGGCGGTGAACGAAACATCGTCCCGATCCCTCACACCACGCTCGTCGCGGCGAGCAACACCATTTGGGGCGTTAATTCGCCGGCACGACCCGTATTCACGCTTCCGTCCGACAGTGTCGCGATGACGTACGATCCTGACAGCAAAGCCCTCCTCTCCGGAAGTACGAAGGGGCTAGTCTCATGGTCCATCGCTACGTGGGAACCCCGTGAATTGCTCGTGGGTGAAATCGTGGTCGTGGTCGTTTTGTCGGCGGACGGCCGGTGGATGGCTACAGGCGGCGAACAGCTGCGGCTCTGGACGCGGGACGCGGGATCGTGGCGGCAGGTGGCAAGTCGTCCTCGCGCGTTCAAGAGAGGGCAGAACGCGCAAACACTGGCGTTCTCCCCCGATGGTTCATCGCTCGTCAGTGGCACAGGGGAGAGTTGGGGCAATCGCTGCATCCTCGAGTTTTGGTCGGTGCCTGCGCTCGAGCCGCAACCGGGTCTGCCGGCGCCCAACGACATCCTGAGCCTGGCGTTTTCCCCTGATGGAAGCCGGCTCGTGACGGGCAGCTGGTCAGGTCGCATTCGCGTGTGGGATTTGAAGACAATGAGCGAGCGCGAATCGGCCATGCGTCACAACGGCTTTGTGGTCGAGCTCACGTTCTCGCCGCACGATCCGGATGTGTTTGCGACTGCAGCTTCCGATCGGACCGTGCGATTGTGGAGCCTGAGTGCGGGTAAGGAACTCGTTTCGTTGCAGGGTCCGCTCGGGCACCTGTGGGCGCTGAGCTTCGCGAATACTGACAACACCCTTCTCACCCTGGAGAAAGACGGCCGAGTTGCCGCCTGGGATGCGGCCACGCGTCGACGCGAGGGACTGTTGATCAAGCGGGGACCGGGCACCATGCCGTTAGGTTTTTCCGTCGACGGCGGAACGCTGGCGACCATCGATGAAACAGGCGCGTTGTGTTTTTGGGATGTTGAGCGCCGCCGCGAACGAGAGGGGATGAAGCAGACGCTCGATCTTACCGGCGTCTTCACGCGCGACTTCGAGATCATCGCGCCGGTGATAACTCGCGATCTCAGGACCCTGGCGATCGGTATGATGGATGGACGCGTGCAACTCTGGGATCTTCCAACACGTACATTGCGGACGCTGAACGCGCATGCGAATAACGTCCGCAATCTGGCATTCTCGCCTGATGGAGGAACGCTGGCGACCGTGGCGGACGATGGGATCCTGAAACTTTGGGAAGTCTCGACCCGTACGTTGCGGGCCGAGACGGGTATCCCCGGACAGCTGGCTCCCGCAGATTGGAACGTGCCGCTCGACTGGTCACCGGATGGCCAAACGCTCGCGCTGGCGAACTCCACGGCGATCATGCTTTACGACGGGGTGAACGGGCGATTGATGCGGACCCTCGATCAGGGGGGACTCATTTTCAGCATGCGGTACGCACCGGACGGAGGCGTACTGGTTGCGGCGCACGAAGATTTCAATTTGATGTTTTGGAATCCGGCGAGCGGTGCGCTGATTGATCGCGTTCCTTCCAGCCATCAGGATAGCGCGTATGATATTTGTTTTTCTCCGGATGGCCGCACGCTGGCGACGGTGATCGACCGCGTGAAGCTCTGGAGTCGGCCCACCAGGCAGGAGGTATCGACGCTGGAAGGACACGAGCGAAGTATCTTTGCCGCCCTTTTTTCGCCGGACGGAAATTTGCTAG
>JBDSPT010000439.1:0-2919 GCA_039930205.1 Opitutus sp.
TGCGATCGATGACCAGACGGTAGGTGGCGGTCGGAAGTTGCTGAGGACGGAGCACGCTCCGCTCCGTATAGATCTCCAGCAAGCCGAGGACGGTATCGATGTCAGCGTCCGGTAATTTGATCGGCCCGACCAATTCGTCGGGCGAGCTCACGGGAGTTGGTTCCGCAACCGGGGTTTGCGCCCGGAGTGCAGTGCAAGTCAGATAGGTGGCGAGACAGAGACAAATAAAACGCAGGCTCATGCAGGAGAAACAGAGAAGGGAAAGACAGGGAGCGGAAGGCCAGCAGAGGCGAAAGCCCCCGCGATGTAAACCGCCGTGTTGGTCTGTGACGGCATTTCGTGGGGAATGTTGCCTCGAGCTTCGGGATTTGTCGCTTGCGGGGTCCAGGCGCGCCTTCAACGCTCTCGCGTCACCATGCCGAACAGCTTCGGAAAACTCTTCACCGTTACTACTTGGGGCGAAAGCCATGGCCCGGCCGTGGGCGTGGTGGTTGACGGGTGTCCTGCAAATTTGCCACTTACAATCGAGGAAATTCAGACCGAACTCGACCGCCGGCGTCCTGGTCAGAGCGATCTCGTAACACCCCGGAAAGAAAGCGACCGCGTCGAGTTCCTGTCGGGTGTCTTCGAGGGGCGAACGACCGGTGTTCCGATCTCCATGCTGGTGCACAATGCTGACCATCGACCGGGCGCGTACGACGACATGCGCGAGAAATTCCGACCCTCGCACGCCGATTTCACCTATCAGGCCAAGTACGGGATTCGTGATCATCGTGGAGGTGGCAGGAGTTCAGCCCGGGAAACGGTCGGGCGGGTGGCCGCAGGCGCGATTGCGCAAAAAATCTTAAAACTCAAAGGCGGGGTCGAAATCCGCGCATTTGTTACGCAAATCCACGACATCAGGGTTCCGGCGGGTTCGCTGGACAGATTTCCCACGCTGGCTGAGGTCGAAGCGAACGCCGTCAGATGCCCACATCCCGCCAGCGCCGCAGCGATGATCGAGCGGATCAAGTCTGTCCGGAGCCAGGGAGATTCGGTGGGTGGCGTCATTGAATGTCGGGTGGGTGGCGTACCGCCAGGACTTGGCGAACCTGTGTTTGATCGGCTCGAAGCGGATTTGGGTAAAGCCATGCTTTCGCTTCCTGCTACCAAGGGTTTCGAAATTGGAAGCGGGTTCGCCGGAACGCTGCTCAAAGGTTCCGAGCACAACGACCCGTTCGAGATCCGAGCCGGGGCTGTTCATACGACGTCCAACCGCTCAGGTGGGGTCCAAGGGGGTATCAGCAACGGCGAGGAAATTGTCTTCCGCGTGGCGTTCAAACCGACCGCCACGATCCTCCAAAATCAGAAAACGGTGGATGTCCACGGCAGCGAAACCGAATTGGCCGCTCGCGGGCGTCACGATCCGTGCGTTCTGCCTCGCGCGGTCCCAATTGTGGAGGCGATGACAGCCTTGGTGATCCTCGATCACTGGATGCGGCACGCGGCGCAGAACCAGTTCTTTAAATTCTGAGAGCGGCTGGCCGGCTTCGAGAAAAGCCGGGCATTGCTGGTCACCCGCGTGAAAGTGGCGTCCTTTCACCCTCACTGTCATGGATTCTGAAAAAACACTGGTTTACTTGATTCTTGGTACCGCTGGTTCGGGCCGGCGCGCCGTGCTCGCGGACTTGATTGATGGCGGGTTGACTGAAACCGGTCGCCCGGCCGTTTTGTTATCGGACGCCGAGAAAGCGACGCCGGCCGACGCGAAGTTAGCCAGCGTGACCCGCTGGCATTGGACGGGCGAGTTCATCGAAGCGAGGTTGCCCGCGGAGGCCACGCACGTTTTTTTTGTGACCGACGGGCGCAGCAATCCCGTCGATCAGATCGAGGTGTTCAAAGCGTGGATCGAGGCGCAGGGCGCTGAACTCGCGCGGGTGATCTGCATCGTGGACTGCCAGCTGGCGGAAAAACATGCTCCGTTGGTGGCCTGGTATGATGCCTGTGTCCACTTCTCGGATATCGTGTTGTTGAGCCGTCGGGAAGGGGTGGAAAATAAGTGGCTGAGCGACTTTCAGGTGCACTTCAAATCACGGTACATCCCGGCGCTGTTTGAGCTCGTGAAGGCGGATCGGGTAAAAAATCCCGCATTGGTGCTCGAACCACAGGCGCGGCGAATGTCGCACGTGTTCGATGAGGATCAGGATTGGGTATTCACCGACGCTGAAGGTGCGGAGATCGAGGAAGACGAGGAGACCGAGGGCGACGAAGAGGTCGAAGCGACGATCGCAGAAGATCCCTACTTCGAGCGTCTCAACGGAGGCCGTCGGGTGAAGGAGTTGCCGGATATCCGGAAGTTTCTATCCGCGGACTGATCCGTCGAGTGGACGGCAACGAATCGGCGGAAACATCGGTTGCGTCGGAGGTCGGTGCGTGTTGGATCCTCCTATGAGCGTGGCTCTCTTTCCTCAGCAGATCATCGCGCGCAAACGAGATGGGCAGGAGCTTACGCGAGCAGAGATCCAGGCATTTGTGCGCGGAGCGACCGATGGATCGTGGGCCGACTACCAGTTGTCGGCCCTGCTGATGGCGATTTTCCTGCGCGGCATGTCGTCGGAAGAAACGGCCGTTTATACCGAGGCGATGATGCGAAGCGGCGTGGTCGCGGATTTATCGAACGTGAAGCAGCCGAAAGCGGACAAACATTCAACCGGCGGAGTGGGCGACAAAGTATCGCTTCATCTCGCGCCCATGATTGCGGCGTGTGGGGTTGCGGTGCCGATGATCAGTGGTCGGGGCTTGGGTCACAGCGGCGGGACGCTGGACAAATTGGAGTCGATCGCGGGATTTAATGTGAACCTCTCGATGGACGCGTATCGCGCGCAAGTGGCTCGATGGGGACTTTGTCTGATTGGGCAAACCAAGGAACTCGCGCCGGCT
>JBDSPT010000440.1:0-3422 GCA_039930205.1 Opitutus sp.
CCGGATCAACCGTTACGAAAACTCGCTGGGCCCGCAGCGCGCTTCGAACCAGATCAATGCGCTTCGCGATATCTTTTTCAACATCGAGGATCGCGTCCGCACCCTCGATCCGCAGGCGCCGACGATCCATGTGGTCGATGGCAACCGGCGTGGATTCCGCGTCGCGGGCCGGACCAATTACTTCATCGTGTCGGATTTCAAATCCAGTGGCTACGAGCTCGAACTGAACCTGACGCCGGCCCCGAACTGGAACATCCGGGTGAATGGCGCGCGTTCCGATGCGGTGGAATCGAATATCGGTGGACCGTGGTTTGTGTGGGCGGCACAGCGACTTCCCGTGTGGCAGGCGGTCGTCGCTCGAAACGGCGAGATCGATGCCGCGGGCCAGCCAGTGACGTGGCGCACCGCGCCAGCAAGTTCGACGACGTTCACCGGCCAGACGCTCGAGCAATACTACAACAGCGCGCTGATTGGTCAGGCGTTCGCGTTCATGCAAGCGGCGGAAGGACGGGCGACGGACAGCGCGCGTGAAGCGCGGGCCAACGCGATTACGAACTATCATTTTACCGAAGGCCGGCTAAAGGGTTTCAACATGGGTGGGGCGATCCGTTGGCGAGCGGCGCCGACCATCGGTTACGGCGTCACCACGGGTACTTCCGGCAAGGCGGTCCTCAATCTCGATCAACCCTTCAAAGGAGAGGATGAACTCTATTTCGACGCCATGATCGGCTATCGAGGTCGATTGAAGGCGTTCGGCGGATTGCTGTATCGTCTGCAGCTCAACGTTCGCAACGTGTTGGACGACGACGCTGCCGTGCCCATAACCCGTCTGACGACTGGTGCGGTGGCGAAGCTCGCGACCGTCGAGCCGCGCGTCATCATCGTGACCTTCGGGGTGGATTTCTAAATTCCACATCCGTAGCGGGTTTAGAGCTGATTTGCGCTAAACCGCGTGATTGGTCGGAGGAAATGCCGAACAATCTGCCGTCGTACCTACGTGGAGGGTCGATCTTCCGTGTGGTCCGCGCCAAAAATACAAACGGCCTCCTAGCAGGAGCGAAGCGACGAACACACGAGGTTGCGTCGGCCTTTAAGGCACTTCGTAGAGTTCTACGAGGGCGACGCCGGTGCTGCCATTCACGTCGTTGACCAAGGCGGTATAAGCTCCCGGCGGAAGCGTGACGAGAAGTGCGGCGTCCTTGGAGTCGAGGGCGAGCGGAAATGCGCCGACTTGTGCGAACGCCTCAGCATTCACGGCGGCCTCGCTACCCCAATTGTCGTTCTCTCTTATCCGCGTGGATCCGGAGAAGAGTTGCAGCTTGGGATCGGCAAGCACGTTGCTCACTCCCATTGCAGTGAGCGAGGGACCCACGGCGCGGATGAGCAGCGTCTTGGACGTCTCGCCGCCAATGACGAAACCAACAATGAGCAAATCACCGCCGGTGCCTACCTGTGCACGCGCCGACGCGTTGACCAAGCGTGGGGCAGCTGGATCAAACGGCGCGCCGGGCTTGCCGTCATAGATTTCCGCGAGCGCCACACCTGTGGTTCCGCCGACGCCGGTGACCAGCATGGTGTAAGCTCCGGGCACCACCGAGGCCCGATAACGCGCGGCATCTTTCGAGGTGGCGCCGCCAAGCGGAAAAGCACCGACCTGGCCACTGATCGCTTCGATTTCTGCGTCGCCATTCCAGTTATCGTTCCCATCGATTTTGGTGCCACCGGAGTTGAGCTCGAACGTGGGGTCGACGAGAAAGCCAGGGACATTCAGGGCCGCGAGGGAAGGCCCGACCGCGCGAAAGAGCACGGGCTTGCCGGCTCCTGCGGTTGAGCCACTGATGACCACGCCGAGGATGAGCGTCTGCGCGCCAGTCCCGGCGGGAGCACGAGTTGAAAGATTGATGAGTCGCCCTGCATCCGCTGACGAGGAAACCGTGAGCTTCGCCGGTTCGCTGCTCGTGGAGCCAAATTTATCTGTAGCCATGCAGACGTAATTACCGGCGCTTGCTGCGCTGGCATGGGGGACGACCAGCGTGGAATGGGTGGCGCCCGGCAAAATATCCCCATCTTTTTTCCACTGGAACGTCGGGACAGCTGATCCGACCGTGTTGATGGCAAACACAACGGTGCTGCCACTTGTAATCGTCTGCGATTGTGGCTGGCCAGTAAAGGCGCGGACTGCGCGGGTGAGCAGGATCGAGTAGGAATCTTGTGCGGCAACGGCGACAACGTTCGTTGCGTTCAACGGGGCGGAGGCTGGACCGGTATAGGTCTCACCCCAGGCGACGACCGAGCCATCCGCCTTCAAGGCGAGGGCATGATAAAGTCCGGCTGCAATGCTGACGACGTTGGTTACTCCAGCGGGTACTTTGTTCGCACCAGAGTAACTGGTGCCCCAGCCAACGACCGTTCCATCCGATCTTAGAGCGATGGCGAAATCCTCGCCTGAGGCGATGGCGACCACATTCGTCACAATTGCCGGCACCAATGTTTGATTGAAGACATTGTCGCCCCAACCCACGGCTGTCCCGTCGGCGCGCCAGGCGAAACTGTTGTTCTGGCCCGCGAAAATGCCGACAACGTTGCGCAAATCCAGCGGGGGCGTGGCTTGAAATTGCTGGTTCCACCCCCAACCGACAACGGTACCGTCCGCCTTGAGGGCGAGTGCGTGAGCTTGGCCCGCCACGATTGCGACGGCATTGTTCAAACCCGCCGGTACCTGGAGTTGCTGGAAGCTTCCGTCACCCCATGCCTTGACCGAACCGTCGGCTTTCAACGCGTACGAGCAGTAATTGCCGGCCGCAATTCCGACCACGTCGTTCAAACCTGCGGGTACGGTGGCCTGGCCGTATGTGTTGTCTCCCCAAGCGACGAGGGTGCCGTCGGGTTTCAATGCGAGCCAATGACCGGCCCCCGCGGCCACGCTGACAATATTGATCAGATCTGCCGGGACGGGACTGGGCGGGGCATCGAAGTTGCCAGATGTCAGAATCAGCGCCGGTTCAACTGCTACGTTAACGAAAACGACTGGGCTCGTGGTCGTGGCACTTCCGCTCGTGACGAGGGCCTGATACCAGCCGTTGTCGGTCATGGGTGTAGCACTCGCGATGGTGTAGGTAGTCGATGTCGCCCCGGGAATCAGGCGGCCATTGCGCTTCCACTGGTAGGTTGGCGCAGGCGTGCCCGTGGCCTCAAGCTGCAACGTGAGAGACTGGCCGATCGTCACGACCTGGCGGGGTGAGGAGATCGTGGTAATGACCGGAGCGGTCTGAGCAACCGCCGCGGAGGAGAAGACGAAGAAGATAATCCAATCGAGGCGGAAAAGCGTGGAGTTCGTCGAACCTGTCGCGAACCGAGCCTGGAACTGCATGCGTGGAGGTCAGGCCTTCGCTGTTTTCACGGCGATCTCCAGCCGGTGAATG
>JBDSPT010000441.1:0-7006 GCA_039930205.1 Opitutus sp.
CATCCGTGACGAAGAATTCGCCCGACGGGAGCACACTCACATGCGTTGGCTGGAAGAAATGCGTGCGATCGCAACCCGAGACTCCGTCCACTCCAAGCGTCAGCACCAGAGTGCCGTGGCGATCGAACTTCATCACGAGGTGTCGGCTGACATCCGTGATCCACACGTTGTCCCATGGATCGATGTGCAGACCGTGCAGCCAATACCGTTCGGCGATGGGCACGGGCACGGGACCGCGAAGATCATACGCCACCGTTTTCCGCTGATGCCCGGCGCCCACTTCGCGCTCAAGCAGACCCTCAGACGTGAGGCAGAGGAGAGGACATTCCCCGCGATGCGCGACGTAGATGGTGCCTCGGGAATCGCACGCGACGCCGACGACACGATCGAGCCGAATCTCGAGCGGCAGCGTTGGCCAGTTACGCACGAACTGCAGATCCGTACGCGCATGCTCTCGAAACGACGGGGCTCGAACGGCATTCATGATGGGAGAAAGCGACGTACGCTCATGCGAGTCGCGCGAAGCCTCGTTGACCGCGAGGAACGCCCGCAACTTCAGCCAATGTTCCGGCCGAGATCAGCTGGCCGATTTCGCTGAGCGTCTCGTCAGCCGCGGCCAGCAGTTGGGCGATTCTCGTCTCATCGTGCGCGAGCATGACGTAGTAGTAGGACGCCACCAGGAATCCGCGCGCCCTCATTTTGCGGATGTACAAGACGAGCGCCAACGGAGCATCGACCCCGAGGTCGAAGGTCATGGTCGGAGTGGCGGGCATCCCTCCCACGACCGCGCGACACGTTCCGTGACGATGAGCCAAGGTACGTAAGCCGTTTTGCAGGACGAGTCCGCGCTGGTTGACAATCTCGTACACCCCGAGTCGTTCCGCTTTCTCCAGAACGGCGAGTGCTGCCGCGGGTCCAATTCCATCGGTCCAATAACTCGATGAAATAAAACTGCCGTCGGCGCCCTGCATGATGGCTTCACGACCGACGACGGCAGCGAAGGGGATGCCGTTGCTCATCGCCTTCGCGTAGACCGCCAGATCGGGCTCGATACCGAGCCGCGCGAGTGCGCCCGGAAATCCATGGCGCAAGCCACTCGTCACTTCGTCGACAATGAAGACCCCGCCCGCCGCACGACACCGCGCGGCCACCTCCGCGATGAAGTTATCCCGCGGCAACTGCGACCGCATCGGCTCCATCACGACGGCCGCCAGATTGCCTCCGAGTTTTGCCAACGCCGCATCGAGCGATGCGAGATCGTTGTAGCGGAACGGAACGGAGGTTCCCTTCAACTCGCGCGGCACGCCTCTGGGCTCCAGACCCGGCAGAAGGTGTCCGTTGAGTGCGTCGGTCTCGCCGAGATTAGCTGCGAGGTACCAGTCATGCCAGCCATGATACCCGCAGAAGGCGACGCCACTGCGACCCGTCGCAGCCCGCGCGATACGCACACTCATGGTCATCGCATCGCCGCCACCGCGCGCGTAGCGAACCTTGCCCGCCCATGGGTGCAACGAGATCAACTGCTCGGCCAGTTCGACTTCCTGCGGATTTACCAGTGAACAGTACGTTCCGAGGGCAAGCCGCCGTGTGACCGCGGCCGTCACGTCCGGGTCGGCGTAGCCCAGTAGAATGGCGCCGACTCCACCGGCGAAATCAACGTAGCGTCGATCCTGGAGATCCCAGACGTCGCTCCCGGAGCAACGGGAAAAGTACGCGGGCCAGGTCTTCGCATCGAACATTTCAGCGCGCTTTGAGAGCAATCCCGTCCCGCCCGAAATCACCGTCCGCGCACGCTGCCAGAGTTTCTGTCCGTCGGGTGAAATTTCCTCCGCCGCGGCTCCTGGAAGGTGAGGAGCGAGCACGCGCCGGGCGTTATGCAGAAAAATATCCAGAACATCACTACGGGTCAGCCCGGTATCCTCGCACGCCTCGCGCAGACTGAGCAGGGATTCGATCCCGATCAAGGTCATGTCGGTGTGGGTTGCGGCCTGGTAGTCCGGTCGGATTAATTCGGGATGCAGCCAGAAAAAGCGTTCGCCGGTGGTGATGGCGCGGCCGCGAAGTTCGCTGACCGCGAAATCCGAACCCCACAGGATTCGCCGGGGGCCGAGGAGCTTGAGGGCTGCGCGGTAGGCTTCCGCTTCGCAGATCGCCGAGGTGTCGATCACCGCGTTGTCGAGGTCCGCCAGCACGTCCAGGCCATGGCGCGCGTTGCGGTAATTAAAACTACGGGCGACATGCGCAAGGATGAGGCGCAGGTTGGGGTAGGCGCGGCAAAGGCGACGGAGCGACGCCTGATTGTCCGGGTCTTCCATCGCGTCGTCCTTCACGATGTGAAGCATCATCACTCCCCGGACTTCGTGCAGGATTTCCCACATCCAGTCGGGTGCGTACTCCTCCACCGCCGCGTTCATCGTGTCGGGCCGATTGGCGTAGCAGTGATACACCTTGATCCCGCAAAATTGCCCGCCGCGGAGAGCGGTCGCGACCTGCTCCCGATCGTCGGTCGGCGACACGACCATCAGCGATCGGCTGAGCGGTGTGCCGCGCGCGCGCACCTCCGCGGACAGCCAGCTATTCATCGCCGGTCGATCGGCCGACTTTCTCGGCATCCCAAAATACAGCCCGTGAATGGTTGTGGCGGGCATGTAGCGCTGCAGCGCCTGTCGATGCTCGTGGCAGCCCAGGACGTCCCTGCCAGCGAGGAAGGCCCAGTCACCGGGCGCGAAGTGCGCCGCGTGATACGGGTGCGTGTGGATGTCGAAGATTTCCGCCGGGACGAAGTCTTGGAGGGCGCCAGCCGCAAGATGCCGGTCGCGTGGCGTGAGGTTGTCGACGTAGTTCACGGCGCAGGCTGCGTGCTGTCTGATTTAGGCCGCACCAACCACAGGAGCGTCGCGCACAGCAACAATCCGACGGCGCCGCAGTTGAACAGGGTCGTGATACTGATCTGCGCATCGCGAACGACGCCGCCGATGTAGATCGTCAATCCGCCAATGAGAACGGCGAACATGTTGAGCACACCGACGCCGGTCGCGAGATATCGCGGATCCACAATCTGGCAGAGGATCGGGACCATGTTGGCGTCGGGGAAGGGTCGCGTGAATCCGTAAAGCACCATCCCCGCGAGCACGACCCACAGTATCGGCACATTGGAGACCATCAGCACGCCGGGAATGGCGACCGCGATTCCGAGTACGCCGACCAGGACTCGACCGCGGACATTTGAACGACTCCAGCGATCCGCCCAAAATCCGCCCACGACCATTCCGAGCAGGCTCGCGGAGTAAATGTAGCCGAGAGCAGTCAGCCCCGCTCGACCTTGCGACATCGCGAACTGCTCATGGAGGTACGTTGGAAGCCAGCCCGCGAACGCCCAGCTTGCGACGCCGAGTAGTCCCCAGAAAAGGAACATGAAGACATACGCCCGGCGGCTGAACAAACTGATCAACGCCTCGCCTAAGCGGACGCGCGACAATTTGGGGACGATGGGTTCGACCACCACGGATCGCGGGCGGTCACGTAAAAATGCGAGCAGCACGAGCGCGTAGATCACACCGGCGACACCAAATAGCTCGAAGACAAATCGCCAGTCGTGCTGGTCGGCGATGTAGCCGCCCAGGCCGCCCAGCCCCGAGCCCACCATCACTCCGCTCAAATGAATCCCATTCGCCAGGGACCGCGTGCGGTTCCGGTGATAATCCATGATCAGCGCTCCGGCGGCCGGGAAATAACAGGCTTCGCTAATGCCCATCAGTGATCGATAAACCAGAAGTTCGGTGAGCGAGTTCGCATGGGCCGTCAGCCACGTCGTGGCGGACCAGGCGAACAGCGAGAAGATGATGATCCGGCTCCGATTGAACTTATCGGCGATGAACCCGCCCAATGGACTGAGCAAACCATAGACCACGAGGAAAACGGTGGTCAGCAGACCGAACTGGGCATCGGTCATCGTGATCTCGGCTTTGATCGACGAACGCATCGTGATCAGAATCAGCCGATCCAGATAATTCAGGCAGGCGACGATCCAGAGCAAACCGACGATGAGCCAGGCGCGCCGCGGAAGTGATTCGTTGCCAGGGATCATGGTCGGATTTGGGCGCGCTGCGTTATCCGGTCAGCCGTTCGCGAGGGGCTGCGGTTTGATAAAGAACAGCAATCCCGCGCAGGCGAACACCCCGATGGCGGCGAATTGAAAGACATGGCTCACGTCAACCGCTGCATCTCGCAGGATTCCACCGACGTAAATCGTGACGCCGCCGGTCACGCACGAAAACAGGTTGAGCACGCCGTACCCGGTGGCTCGATACCGGGGATCGGACACCGTGCAGAGAATCGGCATCATGTTTGAATCGCCGAATGCCTTGGCGAGTCCGAACAGCGCCAGTCCGCCAATCGCGAGGGGCAGCCAGTCAATACTCGAGGCGAGCAGAATACCCGGCGCAGCGAAGAGCAGTCCGATGAGGGGAACGTAGATGCGGCCACGTTCATTCACGCGACTCCAGCGATCCGCCCAGACGCCGCCGACCAGGACGCCGATCAATGCGGCCGCCTGAAGATAACCCGTGGCGGAGAGCCCGGCCTGCCCTTGGGAGAGGTGAAAATGCTCGTTGAGATACGTTGGCATCCAGCCGACCACCGCCCATCCGGCAACTCCGAGCAGGCCCCAATAGATCAGCGCGAGAATGAAAGACGAGCGGCCGAACAAACTGCGAATCG
The DNA here is from genome assembly GCA_039930205.1 of Opitutus sp. Lineage (GTDB taxonomy): Bacteria > Verrucomicrobiota > Verrucomicrobiia > Opitutales > Opitutaceae > Opitutus. The sequence continues at coordinate 4,720 of JBDSPT010000441.1, forward strand.
CAGCCAGCAGACTGATCTGTGGCCGCGGCCCCGGTTCGGTTGATCCTGCCGTCGCCGTCGTTGCTCGCGGGAGGTCGCGGAGGAAAAAGGCAATCACGACGCTGTACGCCACGCCCGTCACGCCGAAGATGAGGAAGGCCTGATTCCACCCATGGCGTTCCGCGATCCAGCCTCCCAGCCCGCCGAGGCCCGAGCCGACCATAATCCCGCTCATGTGCACCCCGGTCGCGAGGGAGCGGGTGGCGCCGCGATGATAATCTGCGATCAATGCGAGCGCCGCGGGGATGTAGCACGCCTCACTGATTCCCATCAGAGCCCGCGTCGCCAAAAGCTCGCCGAACGTGCGCGCGTGCGAGGTGAGCCACGTGATCAGTGACCACACCAGCAAACTGCCGATGATCACTCGCGAGCGGTTGAACCGGTCAGCAAGAAACCCACCGAGCGGACTCAGTAAACCATAGACCCAGAGAAAGACCGAGGTGAGCAGGCCGAACTGCGCGTCGGTCATCGGAATCGCCTCGGTCAAGGACCCTCGCATGGTCGTGATGATCACGCGATCGAGGTAGTTGAAACAGCCGACGAACCAGAGCAGGGCGACGATCAGCCAGGCCCGGGGCGGCAGTTTCGAATCGGTCGCCATGAGCCAGGGCTACTGCGTCCGACCCCGCGCCTCGACCTGCCACGTATCGACAACATTGGTACCGTCCGTCACGGTGACCTGGTCCGTCAGGTTGATCACCGTGCAAACATGGGCCGGGATGAAGCTGATGCGTTCCCCCACTTGAAGGGAATCAACCGCCGTGCCGCGGAGGTAGCCGTGCTCCTCGTTGACTCGTGCGACGGAGATGTCCCGGCCGTCGGCGGCGATGGCGAAAATATTCTGGGCGGTGCGATCGGAGGAAAATGTCTTTGAACCGGCGTCGATCAACGCGAGGCCTGGTTCAGGGCGATCAACCACGGTGGCGAGCACGCGCACCGCGACATCCTCGAGCCGCATCACGGCAGTCGTGAGCGCCAGCGCCATGTCGCCAAACATGTAGGCCCCGGGACGGACGGCCTGAATGCGACCCGCACTGAGCGAAGCGACGAGTTTGGCGGTGACACTGCAACCTGGCCACAAGGCGAGACTCGGATCGATGCTGTCGCGAACGGCGCAGAGCCGGTCGATCATTTGGCCGGCGCGCGCTTTCTGTTCTTCGCGCGGCGCGCCGTAGTGGTGGCCTTCGTGGCAGTACAAACCGCGGAGCTCCAGCTGCGACGTTTTCGCGATGGCCGCAGCAAGACGTTGGGCGGCGGCGCCGTCCCGGACGCCTTCGCGGCCGAGTCCACTATCGACCGCCATCATGACGGAAAGCCTCCGACCCACGGCGGAGGCGAGGCGGGTGAGAGCGGGCAGATGCGCTTCACTGGTGACGGCGACGCGAAGATCCGTGAGCTTTTCCGACAATGCGGCCAGACGCGGCGCCTGGCCGGGATCGACCAGAGAATGGGCGATGAAGATACTCCGCGCCCCCGACGGCAGCATGGCTTCCGCTTCTCCGATCTTTGCACACGTCAAGCCGCTGGCCCCGGCGTCGAGTTGCTGTCGGGCGACGGCGACCATCTTGTGCGTCTTGATGTGGGGGCGAAGCTCGACCCGGTGCTCGTCGCAGACCGCCTGCATGCTGCGGATGTTGGCGGCCAGCTTCACCCGGTCGACGAGGATCGATGGAGTGGGGAGAGTGGAGAGCGTATCCATGGACTACATGCGGCCGATTTGGCCAAGGGTAAGCCCGCCATCGACCACAATGATCTGGCCGGTGATGTAGCTCGCGGCGGGCGAGAGCAGAAACACCGCGGCGCCCGCGCAGTCGTCGGGTTCACCAAGATGGCCCAGCAAAATCTTTTTCTCGTAGTGCTGTACCTTGCTCAAGCCAAGACCGGCGGTCAGAGGTGTTCGAATCAGACCCGGCGCGATTCCGTTGACGCGAATCTGATGGGGCGCGAGCGACTGGGCGAGGGTGCGAGTCAACATGACCATGGCGCCCTTCGAGATGTCGTACGCAGATGAATCGTCTTCCGGTTGGAATCCGTTGGTGGAGCTCGTGGTGACGATCGCGCCGGGACGTTGTCGTGCGACGAGTTCCCGGGCGAATGCCTGCGCGACGAAGTAGTTCGCCCGCACGTTGAGATCGAGGGTGCGCGCGAAGAGTTCGCCCGTCATCTCGAGGAACGGCACATCGAAGAAACTGCCCGCGTTGCACACAAGCAGATCGAGCTCGGGCTGGGCGGCAAAGGCGGTACGGAT
>JBDSPT010000442.1:0-3318 GCA_039930205.1 Opitutus sp.
CACGCTCTCGTTTCAAATCCAGCCGGATGAGGGCCTCAGTCTGATTCTCAACGCCAAGGTGCCTGGTCTGGAGACGCGGACGCAACCGGTGAAAATGAGTTTCCGGTACGCCACGACGTTCGGGTCAAACACGCCCGAGGCGTACGAGCGACTCGTGCTGGATGCGATGATCGGTGATGGCACCCTGTTCATTCGCGGCGACGAAACGGAAGCGTCGTGGACGCTCTGCACGCCGATCCTCGAATCGTGGGCTGCATCGGGTCGTCAAGGACTGGATACCTATCCGGCCGGCTCGTGGGGACCGGCCAGTGGCGCCGCCCTGTTGGACAAGCATGGAAACGTGTGGCGCGAGCCCTGAACCGAAACGCCATGCCCGAGCACGAGCGCGAACGATTCGGCTTGTGACGCCCACGCCCAAGTATCGCCCAGCTCCCCGCCCTCACTTCACCTTTTCCCGTGTCTGAAATTTTCAATGCTCTGCCTGGGTTGGACGTGCCCGTCGGTGCAATCTCCAAAAGTGTCGCGAAGATGTGGGCGGAAACGGCCGCGAGCGGTCGAGCCGCGCCGGCCTCGGAAGACGCAAAAGCGACGCAGGTCAATTTCGTGCTGCACCTCGGGTTCAATAGCACGTGCGAGGATGCACTCGCACAATTCCAGACCGTTCTGAAGTTCTCGCAGCGGTACCCCAGCCGGGTCGTCGTGCTTTGTCCATTACGCGACGACGGGGGGATCACGGAACTTCGGGCCAAGGTCTACGGTGAGTGTTTCCTCGGTAAGTCGAAAGGGGATACGCGTTGTGTGGAGTTCGTCATGTTAAGCTATCCGCAATCGGCGCGGGCGCGGTTGGAAGATCAGGTCTCGATCTGCCTCTCGACCGATCTCCCGCTTTATTATTGGGCGCACGGCTTCTCCCAAAGCAGCAAGCTCGCGGATTACACTTACCTGCTCTCTCGCGCCAAACGAGTGCTGATCGACAGCTCGATCGCTCCGGCCGATGCACTTTGTTATCCTTGGCCGCAGCCGGCCGCGCTCCGTGATCTGGTCTATTCTCGGCTCCTGCCGGTGCGGCAAACGGTCGGTCAATTTCTCGCGCGGTATGCGCCGGGCATCCTGGTCCAGAGCCTCACGGGAGTGACGGTGCGTCATGCGCCGGAGTTCGCGGCCGAGGCTCGCGTCACCCTTGGATGGTTGCGGCGCCGGCTCGTGGTTTGCGGAGCAGAATTGTCAGCGGTTGAGTTTTCAACCGAGCCCGTCGCCGCCGGCTGGTTGGGCATCACCTTCAAGTATTCGGATGGTAAAAAGTACTTTCGCTGGAATGGGGATGTGAAAACGAAACATGCCTTGTTCGAAGCCGACTTCGGGACCGGGGTTGCTCTACTTCCCGCCGCGGTGAGCTTGCTCGCGCCTGAGATGGCGCTGAGTGAAGCGATGTTCTTCTGAACGAATCTCGAATGTTGCGGACGAAGTTCGCGGTCCCAGTAACTTCGCGCGATGTCCTCCGTCTCGTGTCGGCCGGAGGTGGCGCTTGCAATTAGTTCTCGGCAAGCCATCGACTTGCCACGTTTTTGTATGAACTTTTGCCCCGGCTGCACGTCACACCGTGCTCTTTCCTTCCTATGTTCTTCGCAATGATCGAGGTATTCAAGGGCGCCGGAGTTCTGATCTATCCACTGGGATTGTGCTCCGCGGCGGCTGTATTCATCGTTTGCGAACGCTCGTTCGCCCTGCGCAAGGCGGCGGTCATGCCGCAGGACCTGGTGGATGCGGTTGTTAACGGGCGCTCCTTGATGGGAGGGAAACATACGGTGCTGGCGCGAATCGTTGAGTTCGCCGAGCAGCACAAGAACGACGACGGCGCCGTGAAGGCGTTCGCCCGGCTCGAGATCAATCGCATGGAGCGTGGCGTTCCGTATCTCGACGTCATCTACGCCGCGGCGCCGCTGATCGGACTCACGGGCACCGTGACGGGATTGCTGCAGGTCTTTTCTCAAATCAACACGGATACCGGCCTGCCCGATCCCACGCAGTTCACCAAGGGCGTGGCGCTCGCTTTGTCGGCGACCGTAATCGGTCTTTGTATCGCGATCCCGTCGTTGGTCGGTAGCGGCTACTTACAGCGAAAGATTGAGAATTACGCGGCGCAGCTCGACGTGCTGCTCGAACGCATTCTGCAGCGCGGCCGGCAATGAGCAGTCTTTATCAGAAGCGCAGGAAACGGCCCGAGATGAATCTCGTGCCGCTGATCGACGTGCTCGTGATGCTGATCTTTTTCGCCTTCGTCACGATGCAGTTCAAGTCGGCGGCGACTCTGAACATCACTTTGCCCAAAGTGGAAACGGCGGGTAAGAACGAATTCAAGGGCACGGTCACGATCGGCATCAACAACACCGGCGTGCTCTCGTTCAATGGGAAGGATGTCAGTGAGGAGCAGCTGATGGAGCTGCTGCGGCAGGTGAAGAACGTGGACAAAGATATTCCCGTGCTGATCAAAGCCGACGAGACCACTCCGTTGAAGAAGTTGGCTTTCGTGATGGATGCGTGTCGCAAGACCGGATTGAACAAATTCAGTCTGCAGAGTCGCTGAGTCCCGGCTTGATCGCGGTTGCGCGGTGTTGGGGCCGCGTGCACGGTGCGATATGAAGATTGTGATCACGGGTGTGACTCGCGGATTGGGGCGAGCGCTGGCTGAGGAGTTCATTCGTCTCGGTCACACCGTGATGGGGTGCGGACGGAGTGGACCAGAGATCTTCGATCTGCGAATGGCGCACGCTGCGCCGCACGATTTCTCGGTCGTCGATGTCGCGCTCGACAACAAAGTCGCGATCTGGGCGGCGAAAATTTTGGAAGGCGACTCTGCTCCGGATCTCCTGATCAACAACGCGGGAGTCATGAATTCGCTGAAGCCGCTGTGGGAAATCGAAGACCGCGAGTTCACAAAAGTCATCGATGTCAACCTGCGTGGAGTTGCGAATGTGATCCGGCATTTCGTGCCCGCGATGGTCGCGCGGAAATCGGGCGTCATCGTGAACCTCAGCTCCGGTTGGGGGCGAAGTACCTCGCCGGAGGTCGCGCCTTATTGCGCATCGAAATATGCGATCGAAGGATTGACCCAGGCGCTGGCGCAGGAACTTCCCCAAGGCATGGCTGCCATTCCGCTCAACCCGGGCGTGATCGATACGGAGATGCTCCGATCCTGCTGGTCGGACGCAGCCGCGAGTTACCCGAAAGCGGAAGCGTGGGGCAAGGTGGCTGCGCCGTTCATTTTGAAATTAGGCGCGAAGGACAACGGGCGGTCGCTCTCGGTCCCGAACTTCGACG
>JBDSPT010000443.1:0-4040 GCA_039930205.1 Opitutus sp.
CTTCGACTGCAGCGCCGGGCGGTGGCTCCTCCTCGGTGGCGATCGCACCTCACCACGTGATTGATGCCCTGCTGTATCGGCCGGAGCTAAAAATCGCGCCGGCCGAGTTCGTGAAGAAACTGAAACGTCTCCAGCCCCGGCTGTATTCGATTTCTTCTTCGCCGAAGGCTCATGTCGGCCAAGTCCATCTGACCGTTGGCGCGGTGCGATACGAGAAAGACAGCCGCGGTCGCAAAGGCGTCTGCTCGACATTTCTCGCGGATCGAGCGCAGTCGGGTACAACGCGCATCGGAGTGTTCATCCATGCCAACAAGTCGTTTCGGCCTCCGTCGAATGGCGACGCGCCGATGATCATGGTGGGACCCGGGACCGGGATTGCACCATTCCGCGGATTTCTGCACGAACGTCGCGCTGCCGGAGCGAAGGGCAAAAATTGGCTGCTGTTCGGTGATCAGCGGGCGGCCACGGATTCTTTATATCGCGATGAACTCGCGGAACTGATGCGCGAGGCGGTGCTGACTCGATTGGATACCGCGTTCTCCCGCGATCAGTCGGAAAAAATCTACGTACAACATCGGATGCTGGAGAATGCCGCAGAACTCTACGCCTGGCTCGAGGCGGGCGCGCATTTCTATGTTTGCGGCGATGCGAGCCGGATGGCGAAGGACGTTGACGCAGCGCTGCATCAAGTGGTCGAGATGGCGGGAGGCAAAACTCCGGAGCAGGCGGCTGCGTATATCCAATCCCTGAAGACGGCGAAGCGTTATGCGAGGGACGTCTACTAGGCTCGGGTGCAGCCATCGTCCGAACCGCGGCTCTGCGTTCTTCGGCGTGCGCCCTGCTGGGTCGTAACCGTCACACCGAGAAACCTTCATGAACAAGCCCACGCTCACCAAAACCATTCTGGCCTCGAAAAAAAGTACAGGCGCGATTTGGTCAGCCATCGCGGGCGCTGCCGGGTTTTCGGAGGTATTCACGGCTTCGGCGTGTCTGGGTGAGAATGCGTGGGATGCCGAAGAGGCGCAACGGGTCGCCCGCTTCCTGGGGGTGCCTGCGTCGGTGGCTGATGGGCAGACGTGGTGAGGATGTTGAAACCGCATTGATGGTCGCGTCTCCCGACAATTTTCCGCTGCTCAAGGATCTGCTCGCTGATCAACAGCGGTTGCAGACGCCCGCCGTGCGTGCAGCTGACGCGTACGAGCGGACAACTTGGGATGACCGGCGATCGAAGCTTTACTCGGATCTTATTCCGCTGAGCGCGCCAAAGCCCGGCGAGCAGTACGCATTCGAAGTCGCGTTGGACTCGTGCACCGGTTGCAAAGCGTGCGTCTCCGCGTGTCATGCGTTGAACGGACTCGACGACACCGAGACGTGGCGCGACGTCGGAATGATCGTCGGAGGGAACGAGCGTCATCCGATTCAACAGACCGTCACGACCGCCTGTCACCACTGCGCGGATCCGGCGTGTTTGAACGGCTGTCCGGTGCTCGCGTACGAAAAAGACCCCGTGACGGGCATCGTGCATCATCTTGATGATCAATGCATTGGCTGCCAGTACTGCGTGCTCAAGTGTCCGTACGACGTTCCTAAATACAACGCACGGCTCGGCATCGTGCGGAAATGCGACATGTGCCACAGCCGCTTGGCGGAGGGCGAGGCGCCCGCTTGTGTTCAGGCGTGTCCGACGCACGCGATTCGCATCGTGACGGTATCGACGGCGCGGGACGCCGTTTCGACGGTCGACGGAGCGCGCGCGCTGCCGACATCGAGGGAGACCTTCCTGGCCGCAGCGCCGGATCCGGCTTACACGCGGCCGACCACGCGTTACGTCGCGCGAGCGGCTCTTCCGGGAGGAATGGTTGCCGCTGACGCGGGCGTGTTGCGGCCACAACCGGCGCACTGGCCTTTGGTTTTCATGCTGACGCTGCTGCCGATGGCGGTGGGCTGCCAACTGTTCGCGAGCTTCGAAGGAAGAGGCTCTCACGTGCTCGTGAATTCGGTGGTCAGTGCCTGGCCGGGTTTTCTGCCTGCGTTGAGTGACCGCGGCGTCGTCGCGCTGGTGGGGTGGCTGGCAGGCGCGGCGGGACTTGGAGCGAGTGTGTTTCACCTCGGTCAGCCATTACGAGCGTGGCGCATATTCCTGGGTTGGCGCAAAAGCTGGCTGAGCCGTGAAGCAATGGTCTTCGGGGCGTGGTTTGCGCTGGCGACGACATCACAGGTGCTCCCGGGTCTGGTGCCGCTGGCTGCGACCGTCGGATCAGTCGGACTTTTGTGTTCGGTCATGATCTACGTCGACACCCGACGAAGGTTGTGGCGGTTCGCGCAAACGGCGCCGCGGTTTTTCGGCACGGCGATCATCCTCGGAGCGGCGACGGCATTTGTGCTGGGATTTGAGCCGCGTGGGTCGGCCCTCGTGCTCGCGTTCGGAACGATCCTAAAACTTTCCTGTGAGGCGCGCGTATACCGGCCTTTGGATACCGCGGACGGGGAGAGTTCGCCGACGGCGGTGCTCAACACCGCGCGCTTGTTGGCGGGGCCGTTGCGTTCACTGGCAGGTACGAGGATCGCGCTCGGCGCTGTGGCGGGACTGTTCGGACCGGCATTGGTTATGGCGAACGTGGTGCCGGTGAGCGCCGGGTTGGTGATTTTCGCGGCGGTGCTGGCGGCCGAACTGATTGAACGGTCCCTGTTTTTCCGCGCGGTCGACGCGCCCAGGATGCCGGGCCTGCCCGGAAGTGCGGGGGGACGCCGATGAGTACGCTCGAACAGTTCCTCTACGCACGTCGGGGACCGATGACTTCGGAGTTGGTCCTGCATCCCGCTGATTTCGGCTTGGGCCGGGTGCCGGCGCGATTGACTCCGGCCGCCACCACGACGTCGGTTTGTGGATTTTGCAGCACGGGTTGTGGATTGAAGATCCACCTCAATGAGCAGGGAGAGGCGATCAATCTCACCGCAGACCCTGCGTATCCGGTAAACCTGGGAATGGCGTGTCCCAAAGGATGGGAAGCGCTCACCCCGCTCGCTGCACCGGATCGCGCGACTTCGCCGCTGCTGAGAAATCCGGCGACGGGCCTGTTGGAACCGGTTTCGTGGCCCGCGGCTTTGGCCGCGTTCGTCAAAAATTTCCGTGGCGTCCAGGAACGTCATGGCCCGGCCGCCGTTTCGTTTCTCAGTACGGGGCAGATCGTCATGGAAGAGATGGCGCTGCTCGGCGCGCTGGCCAAGTTTGGCATGGGGATGCGTCATGTGGATTCGAATACGCGCCAGTGCATGGCGACGTCGCACGTGGCGTACAAACAGTCGTTCGGGTACGATGCGCCTCCGTTCACGTACACGGATTTTGAGGAGAGCGATGCGCTGATCTTCATCGGCGCGAACCCCTGCATCGCTCATCCGATCATGTGGCAACGCGTGATGATGAATCGGCGCAATCCCGAGATCGTGGTGGTAGACCCGCGCCGCACGGAGACCGCGATGGTGGCAACGATGCACGTGGCGCTCGGTCCAAAGTCGGATTTGGTGCTGCTCTACGGTTTGGCCGCATTGCTGATCCAGAAGGGCGCTGTGAAACGGGAGTTCGTCGCGCAGCACACGTCGGGCTTTGCCGAGTTCGAGAGCTTCGTTGCGCAATTCACGCTTGAGCGAACTTCGGCGGACACGGGAGTCTCAGTCGAAACGCTCGAACGCCTCGCGACGATCGTTGCCACGCGTGAACGCGTCTCGTTCTGGTGGACGATGGGCGTGAATCAAAGTCACGAAGCGACTCGAACAGCGCAGGCGATCATCAATCTCGCGTTAATGACGGAGAACATCGGACGTCCGGGCACCGGCGCGAACTCGATCACCGGACAGTGCAATGCGATGGGTTCACGGTTGTTTGGCAATGCGACGTCGCTTTTAGGTGGATACGACTTCAACAGCAGCGCGCATCGGGAGCACGTCGCTAAAATTCTCGGCATCGATCCGCAGGTAATTCCGGATGCGGGTAGCCTGGCGTATGATCAAATCCTCGATGCGATCGATCGAGGTGAGATTCG
>JBDSPT010000444.1:0-5978 GCA_039930205.1 Opitutus sp.
TGGTCAGCGAGATGCCACCGTAGATTCCGTCGTCCTCTTCCCAGAAACGACGTTTGAACTGGAATCCAATTTTGCCCGCCGATCCTGAACGGGTGAGCGCCAGTGCCGCCGCTGCGGGCTTTGAAAAAGCGGACGGACTGCGCGACCCGCCAGATCAACTCGCGCCGGGTTACAACGGTCGATTCCCGCGACAACGAGTGCATAAGTCGATGAATCAGCCGCCCTGCCGGGTAGCGAGGCTACAATCATTTTGTCGCCACCCGTGGCCGAATTGGCGCCGCGGCGATCGACGGCCGTCGCTCTTGCGCTCAAGGTGAGCGCTTCTGCTGGTCGAGAAATTCGTAGCGTGCACGGCGCGTGTCGGGCGCAGCCGCCGCATTCTCCTGCAAATGCATAACTGAGTACGTGTCGGCTTTGTACTCCGGCCAATTCGGCAGGCCCGGCCCATTCGGATTTCCAGCTTTCGCGAAGTTCGTCCAGTAGGAAGCCATGAGTTCTGAAACGTCGCGGTGCTCTTGCTGCCATGGCAATTCTCGCGACGGCAACACGCGGAAAACGTACTCGATCTCGGACGCGTGTGGCGACACTGGCTCGGTACCCGGGGCGAGAGGAAGCGTTTGCTCGAAGAAATACCGATAGACAGGAGACTTGCCGGTCTGGCGATGCAGCTCGAGCCACTTCCACATGGCGTAGCCCGTGGTATTGTCGGTGCCGAAGTCACGAGCTGCGAGCTTCGCTTCTTTGTCGTTCGATGCGGCATACGCCTGAAGAAAGGCTTGGGCGCGATCGCCGTAACGGGCTCTTGCGCGAGCCTGGAAGTTGGCGAGAGTGGGGGCGTCTTTTTGCAGCAAAGCCGCAGGGCCACCTTCATCGGTATTCCAGCCCGCGAGCAGCGGCACATGGGCTTGCTGACCTGAGCCGTAGGTCGAACGGGTGTCGTTTGGCAGAATGTAGCCGTCGACGATGGCTCCGAACGATGGGCGCGGCTGCTTAAGCGTCGACTCGAGGATCTCGGCTGCGGGTCTGGCGCGAAGAGCTTCGAGCGAAGCCGTCCCAAACTCCTTCTCGATGAATCCGGTGGCCAATTGCTCGGCCTCAGCTCGAGTTTTCAAAAGTGATGTGACTCTGAAAAGGGAGCTGCTTTCCCCGATCGCGCGATGAAACAGGCCCTTCGCGTTCGGCGACGCCATCAACGCGCAGACTGAAGACGAACCGGCTGATTCGCCGAAGATCGTGACGTTATCCGGATCTCCGCCGAAAGCGGCGATATTCCGGTGGACCCACTCAAGTGCGGCAATCTGGTCCATGTAACCATAATTCCCCGACGCGTCGTGGCCCGATTCCTTCGTCAGCTCGGGATGCGCCATGAATCCGAAGATGCCGAGCCGGTAGTTCATGCTCACGACGACGACGCCCTTCCTGGATAAATTGCCCCCATCCTGTCGGGGCTCCGAGGTCGATCCCGCAGATAGACCGCCGCCGTAGATCCAGACCATCACGGGCAGCTTTTGCTTGGGCTGATCTTCCGGCAGCCAGACGTTAAGATAGAGACAATCTTCGCTCGGCCCCGCGTCGTGAAAGATCATGTCGTCGAAGATTCGTCCCTGCATCGGACGCGGGCCGTACTCGACTGCTTTGCGAACGCCGGTCCATGGAATCACCGGTTGAGGTGCTTTCCAACGGAGAGCGCCGATGGGTGGCTGAGCGAAAGGAATGCCTTTGAACGTGCGAACCTTGCCATCAGCGCTCACGACACCTTCAAGAACACCATCCGCAATGCGTTGTTGAACCGTGCGCAAAGTCTGCGCGTTGAGTCCGATGAGGGATGACAAAAGCATGGCGAGAACGGCACATTTTCGAGACAGCATGATGGATTATGGAGTTGGGGTGAGACGTCGGCTCGCCGTCTTCGGGCGGCCAGACGAATGGGATCGCCTGAGGATGCAGACCGGAGGATCGGCTTGAAGTGGCCCAATGCGACCGAAGTTTTTCGCGCTGCGGTCTACGAACCCGACGCGACACGTCGCGCCTGCGCGCCGGTTGAACCGAACGAGGGACTTGGGCCGTTGAGCGGACCCGCCTACAGCGGCGTTCAGCCGCCTCACGCCAAATCACTCTGCCTCACGCAAGTTCGACCGCTCACCATTTGATCCGGAGGAAATCGAACGAGATCTTCGTCTGCGTACCCTTGAATCGCGCTTCTTCGTCAAACAGTTCGATCGTCGGCCAGATGCCCGCTTCGAAACGGAAGGGCCCAGCGTCTCTCCGATAAAAGCGACCTCCGTCCATGGGAGTGAAGCGTCCGGTGGAATCCTCCACCGCGCGACGGGGGCCGATCGGTAAAGGGCGCTGGCGAACGACCATTTTCTCCAGCGCGATGGGATCGTTAGTCGCCACGTCGTCCGTGCGGGGAGGCCGTACCGTAGGCAAGGTTGCGGGATCCAATTTTGCGCGCGGCAGCGGTGCCGCGGGAGCAGGGCCGACATCGGCGGCGAATCCGGTCGAGACCAAAACCATCAACGCCAATCCAGTGGAAACACGTTTCATTTCGAATCGCCGCTCGGTCGACTCGCAAAGGATGAGTCACACTTGAGGAGCACGCAAATGGAATGATGAGCGCGAGTTGACGGACTGCCGACCGGGGCGCTGAGTAAACGGGTGATTCGGATCCACGCGATCTCCGGCAGCTTTCGTCAGCAGTCAACGAATACAGAATTGCTAAGATCCGCGGTACGGTTGGTGCCGGATGGAGTTGAAATCCGGGTGGAGACCGCTCTGGAACACCTGCCGCACTTTAACCCTGACCTCGAAGGACGAGAACCGCGGGAAGTACTGGAATTCCGCGAACGACTCCGGCGGGCGGATGCGATCATCATTTCGAGTCCCGAATATGCGCATGGCATCCCGGGCGTGTTGGCTCTCGCCCGAGTTCTGCGTTCCACCACTGCGGCGCTGGACGAAAATCGGAACATACGCACGGTAAGTGATGCAACTTGCCGGGATTCATCATCTCACCGCGGTGACGGCTCATGCTTCGAAGAACCACGCGTTCTATACTCGCACGCTCGGTATGCGACTCGTGAAGAAGTCAGTGAACCAGGACGACACCTCGGCCTATCACCTTTTTTATGCCGATGGTGATGCGACGCCGGGCAGCGATCTGACGTTCTTCGATTGGCCCGCAGCGCGCGAGCGTCGCGGGACTCGCAGCATTGTGCGCACCGGCATGCGAGTCGCCAGCGAGGCGAGTCTCAAATGGTGGGCCCAACGGTTTGCGGCGGAAGCGGTGACGCAATCGCAAATGGGTTCGCGGGACGGTCGGCTTACTTTGGATTTCGAAGACTTCGAGGGGCAGCGGTTCAGTCTTGTCGTGGACTCCTCGTCCGCGCCGGCGCATCCGTGGGACAAGAGCCCGGTACCACGTGAGCACCAGATCATGGGACTTGGGCCAGTCGTCATCAGCGTACCTGCGTTGCCGCCCACTGAAGGAGTGCTGAAAGACGTGATGTTCATGCGAAAGGTTCGCGAGTATTCATATCCTGGTGACCTCACGGCTCACGTGTTCGAAATGGGAAATGGCGGCCCGTCGGCCGAACTGCACGTCGTGGTGGAACCGTCGGCCGCAGCGGCGAGATCAGGAGCGGGTGGGGTGCACCACGTCGCGTTCCGGACGACAAAGGCCGAGTACGAGGCGTGGACCGAGCGTCTCGAACGGTTGCAGATGCCTTCAAGCGGACCCGTCGACCGGTACTATTTTCAGAGCCTGTATTTTCGTGAGCCGAACGGGATCCTCTTCGAACTCGCGACGGATGAACCCGGCTTCGCCGTCGATGAGCCGAAGGATCAACTTGGTGAGCGACTCGCGTTACCGCCGTTTCTGGAAGGACGGCGGAAAGAGATCGAAGCGGGATTGAAGCCCTTGAGTTGAAAGGCGGATTCCAGCCGGTGGTGTGAACCACAAGGTACGTTGCGCACGGAGTTCGGTTTGATGGAGGCAGCGCGCTCGCGAGCTCTCCGGAAAGAATGCACCCTCGGCTCAAGGCGGACCTAGGGTTCCCGCTCAAACGGTATTTCTCGCAGCGCGCGCAAGCGCGCTGTCAGCATCGCGGAACGATCTGACTCACATGCCCGGGAACCCGCCTTTGCCCCGCATCGCTTCCATCTGGCGCATCATCTTTTTGCCGCCGCCGCCTTTGAACATCTTCATCATCTTCTGCATTTCCTGAAATTGCTTCAGCAGCTGATTCACCTCGACGATCTTCACGCCAGATCCATCGGCGATGCGCTTCCGGCGACTGCCATTGAGAATCTCGGGCTTGCGACGCTCTTGGATGGTCATTGATTTGATGATCGCTTCCGTCCGCGCCATTTGTTGATCGGCGCCGTCTGGCAGCTGCATTCCGCTCATGCCGGGAATCATGCCGACGATGCTCTGCATCGATCCCATTTTTTTCACCTGCTGCATCTGCGAGAGAAAATCCTCGAGATTGAAGTCCGCCTTGCGGAGCTTCTCCGCCATTTTCTCCGCGTCTTTCTGGTCGATCGTTTCCTGAGCTTTCTCGACCAGCGAAACGACGTCGCCCATGCCGAGGATGCGGGATGCGAGACGGTCGGGATAAAAGGGTTCGAAGTCTGCGGTCTTTTCTCCCGTGCCGACAAACTTGATGGGCACGCCGGTGATGGACTTGATCGACAACGCCGCGCCACCGCGCGCATCGCCGTCCATCTTCGTGAGGATCAGACCGGTCAGTTGCAGCGCGTCGTGAAATGCTTTGGCAACGTTAACCGCTTCCTGGCCGAGTGCGCCGTCAGCCACGAGGAACACTTCATCCGGCTGAATGCGCGATCGGAGCTTCTTCACTTCGTCGATCAGGTCGGCATCGATTTGAAGGCGGCCGGCCGTGTCGAAGATGATACAATCCGCGTTTGCGGTCTGGGCTGCCGCCAGCGCGGCCGTGCCGATCGCGGGCACGTCTTTGGAATTACGATCAGCGTAGAATCCGAGTTCTTCCTGCTTCGCTAAAATTTCAAGCTGATCGATGGCGGCCGGACGGTAGATGTCACACGCGACGACAAAAGGGCGATAGCCGCGCTTCTTGAGCAGCTTTCCCAGTTTTGCACTCGAGGTGGTTTTGCCGGACCCGTGCAGACCCACCATCAGGATTTTCAGCGGTCGCGTTTCGGACAGCGCGGTGCTGCCTTCACCCAGGAGACGCACGAGTTCGTCATTGATGATTTTGACGATCTGCTGGCCGGGAACTACGCCCTTGGTTACGTCCTGTCCCACGCACTGTTGTTGAACGCGTTCGACGAACTCGCGCGCGACCTTAAAGTGAACATCTGCGGACAGTAACGCGGTGCGCACCTCTTTGAGCGCGTCCGCCATGTTTTCTTCGGTGAGGGTGCCGACACCACGAAGATTGCGGAGAGCCTGGCCTAGTTTTTCGGTGAGCGATTCAAACATGCGAGGGAAAGGTGAACCACGAATGGACTAAGTTGCACAGAAATTTCCAGCCGCAGCGGCAGATGGTTCGGAGACAGGACGGGGGGACGTGAGAGGATTGAATGTGGAACTCAGCAAGTGGACACAACGGAGCGGATCGGACATCGGTCCTTGCGGGCAGGGTGTAGTTCCGTCGCTTCACTTTGCGTCCTTGGCGGACTTGGCGTGAGACAATTCTGTCAGTTCGTGAGTAAGCGCGTGCGCTCGCCGCCTACGGCGGACGTTCGGCCCATCAGCACAGTGGGCGACATTTCTGCGGTCGCTGATATTCGCTCTCGTCAAAGGACCAGGAGTGTCGAATAAAAGCCGTCCCTATGAACCCTGTTCTCAAGCTCTTGATCGAAGGCGGCAGCCTCACGACTAGCCAAATGGCGCAAGTTGTGGGCGTTTCTGAAGCCGAAGTTCAGCAGCACCTGGAACAGCTGAAAAAAGATAAAATCTTCCTCGGCTGGCGTCCGGTGCTCGATCTTTCGCA
>JBDSPT010000445.1:0-2771 GCA_039930205.1 Opitutus sp.
ATGTCCGCCGCCGTGCGCAGGAGTTTCAGCGCTGGAGGCATGGTGATGAACCGATGCGCCCATACGTTCGTCAACGGGGCCCTCTTTGCGTGAGCCGCTCGGTGTGTCGTGGGAATGGTGTTTCATGTTCGATTTCCTTCATTTGGCGGACGAAGACGATGGCCCGATCTTACAACGTCCTGACCGAAAGTTTCCTTCGTGAGCTCGGTCTCACCTGTTCAACCTGTCGACCGCACCCTCTGGCCGCTTGGCTCGATTGTCGAATGAGCGCCGACTTCCGCCGGCTAACGCCAGATTGACACCGACGCAGACGGAACGTTGTTCTTCCCTGGCAATGGATTCTGCCGTCCTGATTGCAGGAAAACCGCCCAGCCGTTCTGGTGCTGATGACTCCTACCACTATCAACCTTGGGAGTGATCATGTCGTTCTATCTGTGGCTGGCGCTGGGGTGTGCACTGGGCACGCTCGCGCGATTCGGGATTTCTAATCTGATGGCGCAACAACTCGGCACCGACTTTCCCTGGGGCACGCTCGCGGTGAATGTCAGCGGCTCATTCGTCATCGGTTTTTTTGCCGAGTTCACCGGACCGGCAGGTCGCCACGCCGCAACCCCAATCACCCGCCAGTTTGTGATGACCGGAATCTTAGGCGGATTTACCACGTTCTCGTCGTTCAGCCTGCAAACGTTGACGCTCGCGCGCGAAGGCGAGTGGCTGCGTGCCGGCGCGAATGCCGGCGGGTCGTTTGTGCTCTGCCTTCTGGCGGTTTGGCTGGGGCATATCGCGGCGGTTGCGACCGGGGCAGCTCGGACGTAGCCAAAACGAGTTCGTGCTCTCGGTCACACTAAGCCGGACCAATGCATTTGAACCGCTCATATCACGGACGGGCGCGGATAACACAGCGCCCGAACTACAGGCGGTTTAACTTAAACGGTAGCCGGATGCCTCTCATTGTCATCGCGAGGTGCGCGAAGCGCGCCGTGGCGATCCAGCTGGATTGATTGTGGCTACGCTTCTCGCAATGACGGGCGTCCGGCTACGGGTATATTTGATCGAGTGCCCGGTTTTGCCTTCAATGCCTTGATCCGCGTCAATCTGTGTAGTCGGCAGTTGATTTCTTCTGAATTGTTTTGGCTAAGCTGAGGAACGCATCACCGGAATAAACCATTTGCGCCGGGTGCATCGCGCGACTGCTTTGGCAGGATGAAAGTGACGCGTCCGCAGATTGTCGCCCGTGGGCTGACCCACCGCTGCCCAAATTGCGGCGAGCGAACGCTGTTCACTCCAGGGAAACTCTTTCGCGTGAACCAGAGCTGCGGTTCCTGCGGTTTCCGTTTCGAACGCGATAACGACGAAGGATTTTTTCTCGGCTCGATGTCGCTCAACTATGGAGTAACCCTCGTGTGTTTCCTGACCCCGATCATGTTGCTCGCGTACTATCAGGTGATTGGAACGACGACTGCGATTGTGCTCGCCGGGATCGGTTCGATCTTGTTTCCGGCGTTGTTCTACCGGTCATCGCGCAGCTGGTGGCTGATGAACTACTACCTTCTTTTCCCGCATCATCTTCCTGCGAACGGCGGCAAGGGACGGCCGGGAGAGGACGACAACGTCTGATTGGATTCAGACTGATGCATTTATCGCCGCGCAACTTTCGACTTCCGTTTTCGCGCACGTGACCTACGTTCCGACCTTTCTGTACCGGAGAGGTGGCAGAGTGGTCGATTGTACCTGACTCGAAATCAGGCGTGCCCGCAAGGGTACCGAGGGTTCGAATCCCTCCCTCTCCGCCAGTTCCGGACTCGGAGCGGCACCGATCAGAGATATTGCTTCATCAGCCTCCGGAGGATCGGACGGACCTGACGCGCGAGCGTTTCATTCGCGTAGCCAATCCACGAAACAGGCGATGTCGTATCGAGTTTATCGGTTAACGGACGGCCATCAGGCGTCTCCACGATTCCTCCTGCCTCGCGCATGATCAATTCCGTGCAGATGTCGTACGGATGGCATGTCAGCGAAGATTGGATACCGAGCTTCGCAAAAACCCGCGGTCGGATGTCTCCAATCATCCGGTCATGACCCACCAGCAATTCATAGAGCTGGCCGCCCGTGCTGATGTACTGATCGTCGAACACCAAAGGGGACCTCTTCGCGCCGCCGCCATAAAGTTCCCGCCAAAGCGCTTCTTCGAGCTGGGCTGTCAGCGCCTTCCCTTCTGGAAAAAACCGCGCGAACGATGCGAATCCGTGCCGAAAATCCTTAGCTTGGGACAATCGCACCTCGAACCGCTGAGTGCGACCGCTCCGTAAATCAGCCGCGTGTGCGATCACTCCTCGTTTTCCCGCTCCGCGGGTCGCACTCATCTGATCCGCCCTCCATTGTTTCGTGGTCGGCAATTCGGTCATTACCGCGAGTTCAATATCGGCAATGGTGGTGCGGGCACCTTTTTGCGGCGCGAGGCCCGTCAGAATCCAGGCGCTGCGCTTGTCGTACATTAGGTTTCGGGTGCCATCGATCGGATCAAGGATGCACTTGAAGACCGTCCTGGCCGGTAGAGTGCCGCGGGGGAACGTCACTGATTCCCCGTCCTCAATTCCTTCCATCACCAATTCCACCGGCCAGGCTTTGGGCCAGTGCGCCTCGAACCAGCTGAAGATCGCCTCCTCACTCAGCTTATCGACGTGATAAATCGTGTCCGCTGCCGTGACCGCCGCAATTTTCGCAAAATGCCGGGCCTCCCGCTTACGCGCTTTGGTGAGCGCTGCCCGGAT
>JBDSPT010000446.1:0-5634 GCA_039930205.1 Opitutus sp.
GGCCGAAGCGGTCGGCTGGTTTTATCCGCCCGATCCGTCTTCTAAAGAGTACTGCACGATTGGCGGAAATATCGCGTGCAATGCGGGTGGCATGCACGGTGGCAAGTACGGCGTGACGCGCGATTTCGTGATCGCGGTGCGCGGATTTCTGCCGACCGGCGAGTATGTCGAGTGGGGGACGGCGACGAAGAAGTTCGCGGCGGGTTTCAATCTACGGGACTTGTGGATCGGCAGCGAAGGCATGCTGGGAGTCGTGACGGGCGCGGTGTTGAAGTTGATTCCGCAACCGTCAGCGCGTTGGACGTTGCTGACTTCGTTCAAAGACGAGCAGAAGGCGATTGCCGCTGTGCTCGTGCTTTTCAAGCAGCGTCAACAGCCGGCGATCTGTGAATTTCTGGATCGCGAGAGTGTGCTGTGTGCGGAGCGCGCGACGGGGACGACGGTGTTTCCCGGACAGGCCGGCCGGCCGGTAATTCTGCTGGAGTTCACGGGCAGTACGGCGGACGTGCGCGAGCAACAGAAGGCGGCGCTGGCGTGGGCGGAGGAAAACGCGGCGGGACATCGAGCCGCGCGTGATCGCGCGGAAGCGGAAAAACTCTGGGCGGTGCGGCGGAAGTGTTCGGGCGCGATGTTCGAACTGGGCGACGCCAAGCTGAACGAGGACATCGTGATTCCGATGCGCAGCTACGCGAAGTTCATGCGGTTCCTCGCGGCGCTAAAGAAATCGTCGGGCCTGCACATCCCGACGTTTGGTCACCTGGCAGACGGCAATCTGCACGTGAACATCATGTATCAACGCACCAAGGACGCCGAGACCCGGGCGGCGGAATCGGCGGTCGAGAATCTGATGGAGACGGTGGTCAGTCTGGGCGGCGCCATTTCCGGAGAGCACGGCATCGGTTTGGCCAAGACTCCCTTTCTGCGGGTGCAACACTCACCGGCTCAGGTGAAGGCGATGCAGGCGATCAAGCAGGCGCTTGATCCGAAAGGGATTTTGAATCCCGGCAAAAGGTTCGAGGTGGTGCGAATCTGGAAGTACCCCAAGCTCGCGATCAATCTGCCGTGGGATCACAAATAGCGCTTCACATAACGGGATGAGTGCCTCACGCAAACGGCGCCAAGGACGCAAAGGTCGACGCGAGGGAAACGGCGACCACACGCGGAGGGACCGAACTTTGAATTCCTTTGCGCCCTTGGCGGACTTTGCGTGAGGCAAGGCGGCGTCCAGAATTTCAAGTCACGGGAGCGGCGGCGTCGCCGGCGATCTTTGCTTTGGCCGTCGTCCGTGAAGGACGGTTGCTGATGTTGTTGCCATCGTCGCTGTGCAATCTCCAGAACGTGAGCGAGGACACGATCGTGATGCAGCCGAGGGTAAAGAAGGCTTTGTGCAACGCCGGCACGGCCTGAAGCGGATCGGTCTGGTTCACGTGGCCGAGGAACCAGGCGGCGGTCAGCGAGCCGACGGCGACGCCGAAGCTGAGAGAGAGTTGTTGCGCCGTGCTGGCGATGCTGCCGGCTTTGCTGGCCTCCTGATCGGAGACATCGGCGTAGACGAGCGAGTTCATGCTGGTGAACTGCAGCGAGGCAAAGAAACCCTGCGCGAAGCTGAGGAGCAGAATCGACCAGATCGGCGCGCCCGGACCAATTCGCGTGAACACCATCATCGTCAGACCCAGGAGCACCGTATTGCCGAGGAGGATGGTGCGATGTCCGAAGCGAGCGAGGACGGGCCGGCTAATCAGTTTCATCCCCATTGCGGCGAGCGCTTGCGGCATCGTCAGCAGGCCGGCTTTCCAAGCAGGATAGCCGAGTCCGATTTGATAAAGCAGCGGAAGAAGGAACGGCATTCCGCCAATCCCCAGGCGCGTGACAAAGCCCCCGATGACGGACAGGCGAAAGCTGCGAATGCGAAAAAGATCGAGGTCGAGGACCGGCGCGTCGTCGCGCTTGGCGTGCCATCCGTAGGCCGCGAGCAGGATGAACGCGATCGCGAGCAGAAAGCCCATGGGCCCTGCAGCCATGGAGTGTTCACCGAACACTTCGAGTACGTACGACAGCAGAGCGATGCCTGCGCCAAAGAGAACGAAGCCCTCGCGGTCGAGCGGAGCGACGTGGTTGTCGCGATAGTCCGGCATGAACTTCGGAAGCATCCACAGGCCGACCAGCGCGAGCGGGATATTGAGAAAGAAAATCACGCGCCACGAAAACCAATGAACGATCAGACCGCCGGTGAACGGTCCGAGCAATGGACCGAGAAGAGCCGGAATCACGACGTAGTTCATCGTTCGCAGCATCTCGGATCGCGGGAACGCGCGAAGCAGGGCGAGTCGACCGACCGGTGTCATCATGGCGCCGCCGATGCCTTGAAGAATGCGCGCACCGACCAACAGCGGAACGTTGGGCGCAATGCCGCACAACAGGGAGCCCACCATGAACAAGGAGATCGCGAGGCGGAAGATGCTGCGCGTGCCGTACCGGTCAGCCATCCAGCCGCTGATCGGAATGAAAACAGCGAGGCTGAGAGTGTAGCTCGTGAGGACGGCTTTCAGGCTGAGCGGCGCCACGCCCAAGCTGGCCGACATCGTCGGGACCGCGGTATTGATGATGGTCGCGTCGAGATTTTCCATGAACAGCGCGACGGCGACCAACCAAGGCAGGTACTTGCGCGTCTGTTCGACGCTCGCGGTGTCGGTCGAAGACGGCGCGGCCATGTGCTTTACCGCTACAGCAGGTGCGGGGGTTGGCAACCGAGCCGGTGCAAACTGGGGAAACCTCAGGGTGGCTGTCGGGTGAACACGCAAGATCGCCGCGCCACCATCCCCGGCGGCCGGACAATCGACGGCGTGCTGACTTCAGTTTGAACGCGTTACGAGCGAAAATTTCCGAGGCCAAGTTTCCGTTTGCGCGCGCTCGCGTCGCCTGCTCACACTCCGCGTTTTCATGTATCTAAAGGCGCTCAAGCTCCATGGTTTTAAGTCCTTCGCCGATCCCAGTACTCTCCGTTTCGAGCCTGGCGTAACCGCAGTCGTTGGTCCAAACGGCTGTGGCAAATCGAACATCGCCGATGCGATCCGTTGGGTTTTAGGCGAACAGAGTGCGAAGGCGCTGCGCGGCGGAAAGATGCAGGATGTTATTTTCGAAGGCGCAGACACGCGGAAACCGGCGCAGATGTGCGAGGTTTCGTTGCTTTTGACGGAGTGCGAGAAGCAGCTGGGCAGTGAATTCCACGAAATCGAGATCACGCGCCGGGTGCATCGGGATGGACAGAGCGAGTACTTCTTCAATGGGCAGGCCTGCCGATTGAAGGACATTCAAAAGCTGTTTATGGACACCGGCGTCGGCCGGACCAGCTACTCGATCATGGCGCAGGGCCACATCGACCAGATCCTTTCGTCGAAGCCCGAGGAGCGTCGTGCGGTATTCGAGGAAGCGGCGGGGATTACGAAGTACAAGAGCCAGCGACGGGAAGCCATGAGCAAGCTGGCGCTGACCGATCAAAATTTGGCACGTGTCGCCGACGTGATTGGCGAGGTGGGCCGGCAGATCGGGAGCCTGCGTCGACAGGCGGCGAAGGCCATGCGGTACAAGCGGCTGAGCTTCCGGCTGCGGCACCTGAGTCTGGCCTGGAGCGGCTATCATCATGCGCAGCTCGCCGCATCGCTCGCCGGCCTGGAAGAAAAAGTCGGAGGGTTGCGGGCTGAAGCGGAAGAGCGGCGGACGAATCTGGAAACGCAGCAGTCGGCGCTCGATGAGAGGAAGGCGGGGCGTTCGCGCTTGAATCAGCGTGTGCAGGACGCCCAGCAAGCGGTCTTCGATTTGCGCTCGCAACGTGAGCAGGCCGACAACCAGGCGAATCTCGCGCTGATCAAGCGCAGCGGCTTGGAAGATCGGCTGGGCTCGTCGCGCACGAATCTCGAGGAGCTGGAGATGCAGTTGCGCGAGGTGTCAGCGCAAGTGGATACAGGCGCGCAGGACAAGCAGATGCAGCTCGGTTTGCTCGGCAGCAGCGACGCCGTTTTTCAGCAGCGGAACCGTGAACTCGCGATCGTCGAAGGTGAGCTGACGAAACTCGAGCAAGAGTTGCAGCAGACGAAGTTTCAGTTGCTGCAATTGGAAAGCACCGTGGCGCGGCTGCGGACGGACTGCTCCGGGTACGAGGTCGATCAAAAGACGAGCGTGCATCGGCACGACATGCTCGCGCAGGAGCTTGAAGGGGTTCGTCAACAACACGCTGCCGCGGCGCAGCAGCTCGCGGAGTTGGAGGCGCGAGTCGAAGAGGCGCTCGCGGAGAAATCGCGCGCGCACAACGATTCAGTTGAGGCGCAGCAGACGATCACGGACCTCACGCGCGAGTTTCGCGAAGCGCAGCGCAAGTTGCAGGAAATTGACCGGCAGCTCGCCCAGCGCACGGCGCGGTTGAAGCTGCTGCAGCAGTTGCAGGAGCGGTGGGAAGGTTTTGGCGAGGGAGCGAAGGCGCTGTTGCAGGGACGCTTCGCGGCAAATTTTGGCGAGACGAAGTTCGTGCCGATCTCACGCGGACTCGAAGTAAAGCCTGAGTTCGGCAAGGCGGTGGAAGCGCTGCTCGGCTCCGCCGCGGAAGCAATCGCAGTCGCAGATCTGGCGATGGCGCAGAAAGTTTTGGCGCAGCTGGAAACGGAGCAGGCGGGCAGTGTGTGTCTTCGCGTCGACGAACTGCAACCGGCGGGCGAGTCAAATGCGTTTGAGTTGCCGGCGTACGTGTTGCCCGCAACGGCAGCGTTCGATCAGTTCGACGTCGCGCATCCCGCGAAGGCCGTGCTGGTGAACAGCTACATCACGGACGACCTCGGGCAGTTTTTGGAATTCTGGAAAGCGAATCCGGGCTTCGGGTTCCTGGCGGTCGCGACGCGGAAGGGTGAAATCGTTGATCGCCGCGGTCTGATTTACGGCGGACACCAGGCGAAGAAAGCGTCGAATAGTATCGTGCAGCGTGAAATCGATCTGCGCGAAACGGCGCGCTTGCTGGCGGACGAGCAGAAGGCGCACGACGAGCAGAGGGTCGTCATCGACGCGCTCAACGCGCGTTTGGCGGAAGCCGAACATACTCTGGAGCAGCGTCGGGCGGACGTGCTCACGATCACGCAGACGCTGGCGGCGGTGCAGGCCGATCAACGCACCGCGACGCGCAATGCGGACGAGGTGGCGAATCGACTGACGCGGATGGAAGGCGAACTGGTTGCGCTCGACCAGGCAAAGAACGAAGCGCACCGGCGTTGGGAAAAGGCGCAGGAAGGATTGGCCGAGGCGCACGCGGCAGCGACAACGGTGCGCGAACGCATTCAGCAGTCGGAGGTGCGGCTCAGCGAACTTCGCGCGGATCGCGATGTGAAGCGGGATACGCTGGCGCAAGCGCGACTCGAGCTCGCGGAACGCCGGCAGAAGGTCGAGGTGCTTGACCGTGGTCTGGGTGAGATGGAGCGACGCCGTATCCAGCTTTCGGATCTTCTCGTTCAACGGCAGCACGAGATCGAGACGTGGAGCGAGCAGACGGCCGAGCTCGAGGGCGAGGCGGCACATCAGCGCGAACGGGCGGCGCAGTTGGCGGAAACGCTGACGGTGGCACAACAGCAAGTGGAAGGTGCGCGCTCGGAGTTA
>JBDSPT010000447.1:0-3594 GCA_039930205.1 Opitutus sp.
GGGCACTTCACGGATTACCCAACTGGTTCGATACGCTGCTCGTCGACGTGAAACTCCAGGAAGGTTCCCCTCCGGAGCTGCGGGCATGGTGGACGTCTCCGGAGCCCGACCGGCAAGTTGACCCGCAATTGAAGAAGATTCCGCAGGGTGGTTGGTCAGCCAATATTCCGCTGCCCGAGGGGATCTCTCGCACGCTCCTTGGGCCTTCCGCTTCGCTCAGAATCGACGCTTACGACTGGACCACGTGATCGTGCGGTACTGCATGACCACGTCAGCAAACCTCGCCCACGGCTCACCGCTCAAGTTCGCAAAGATGCGATCGCCCGCGCTGCGCTCCCGTTGTTTGCCCGCAACGGTCTCCACGGGGTCACGACGCGAGAGCTGGCGTCCGCGTGTGGTGTTTCCGAGGCTCTGATCTTTCGGCATTTTCCGACGAAGGAAGCGCTCCTCATTGAGATGCTGGATCAATACCGCGATCTGATCATGCCGTGCGACGAGCAGGTCGAATCGCTGCCGCCTCCCATGGTGCTGTTCGTCCTGCGCGGGATGGGGGTGCGCGAAGAGGCGCTGCAACAGTACGCGACTCCGGAAACATTTTCCGTTTGGCGGAAGCAGAGTCGGTGAGTTGCGGGTCGCCCTGGATCAGAGCGGCAAACTCGCTTCGGTGAAACGCTGATGCAGGCGCCGCAGCGGGAACCTCGAGTACTCCGCGCGCTCTATGGCAGCGCTGGAACGCATGAGCGTAACGGCAGCTTCCTTACCCATGGTCCAAATGCGGCGACGTTCCTCCCTCACCATTTTGCCGCTGATCATCGCGCTGGCAGTGGCGGCTTATCAATATTTCGGCGCGGAGAAGGTGACCATCCCCGAAACGGGTCGCGTCGCGCGCGTGGCCCTGTCGACCGAGCAGGAAGCGGCGCTTGGACTGCAGAGCTACCGTGAAGTCGTATCGCAGAGCGACGTGGTAAATTCAGGTCCCCAGCACGACCTCGTGGTGCGCGTGGCAAAGCGGCTCGCGGCTGCGGTCGGCGACGCGGGACGTGGTTTCGACTGGCAGGTGTCGGTGATTCGCAGCGATCAGGCGAACGCGTTTTGTTTGCCGGGAGGAAAGATCGCGGTGTACACGGGGATCTTGCCGCACACGCAAAACGAAGCCGGACTCGCCGCCGTGATGGGGCACGAGATGGCCCACGCGATCGCTCGTCATGGCTCGCAGCGACTGCTGCAGAACAGCCTGACACAAACGGTGATGATGGGAGCGCAGCTTTCTTTTACTGACATGGACTCGAACCAGCGGCGTATGGTCCTGGCGGCACTGGGCGCAGGTGCGCAGTTTGGCGTGCTCCTGCCCTTCAGTCGGAATCACGAGAGTGAAGCGGATGAACTCGGGCTGCTTTACATGGCGCGTGCGGGTTACGATCCGCGCGAAGCGATCGCATTTTGGGAACGCATGAGCGAATCCGAAAGTTCGCAACCGCCCGAGTTCGCGTCGACGCATCCATCCCACGGCACGCGAATCGCCAACCTGCGAAAGCTTCTTCCGCGAGCGGAGTCGGAGTATCAGGCGGCCACGCGGCGGTAAACGGGCAAGCGGCGGCGTGAAGGTATGTCGGGGTGATGGGTGACGAAGGCGGGCCGTCGAGATCGGAGAATTGTTGTAGCATCGGTCGTGAGACCGATGACTGGCGCGCCCCACCGCGCTTTCACGGTCTCACAACGGTGGCTGCTTTCGACTGGATGGATGCGGCTCAGATTGACCAGCTGGCGAACGCCACGGGCCGCCTCCGCTCCATCACGGCCGTTCCGCGTCGCCCTTCCGAATCCGTTGCTCGACGTCATGCGTAGGGAGCGGTACGCCTCTTGATCCGACTTGAAGGTGATGGCGCCAGCAAGTCGCCGCTGACCTATCCTCCTCCGCAATCATGAAAATCAAATCATCTACCTTCGAGCAGAGTGCCCCCGACCTGGCGTCCTGTCCCGAGTCGTCGGTGCCTGAATTCGCCTTCATCGGTCGCTCGAATGTGGGGAAGTCGTCGCTCCTCAACATGCTTTGCGAGCGGCGTGATCTCGCGAAAGTGTCGGACACTCCTGGCAAAACAAAGTTGATCAATTTTTTTCTGATCAACGGAGCGTGGCATCTGGTCGACTTGCCCGGCTACGGGTATGCGAAGGTGGGTAAGCAGCAACGCCTGGAATTCAACCATGCAGTCGGTGATTACCTCGAACAGCGAACGAACATCGTACGCGTGTTTGTGTTGATTGACTCGCGTCTCCCTCCACAAAAAATCGATCGGGAGTTCATCAACTGGCTCGGCGGGTGTGGCGTCGCTTTTGCCCTCATCTTTACGAAGAGCGACAAGCTTTCCGAAACGCAGGTGAAGGCGAATGTGGACGTCTTCACCCAAACTTTGAAGGAGGAGTGGGATGATCTTCCTCCCATCTTCACGTGTTCCTCCAAAACGAAGCGCGGCCGGAACGAGATCCTGAAGTATATCGAACAAAGGCTGCAGGAAACCACTCGTAGTTGAGCCATGGATTCGCCGACTCGCTTTTTCGGTTCGCGGATTGCTCGCACGGCGACGCCTTTGTCTTCGTCGTTGCCCGTGCGGGATGCCTGCCATGCGGCTCCGTCTCGCTCGCCCGACCGTCGCGCGACCGTGAGTTTTGCGAGGGTTGCAAACTTCAACCGGCCCTCGAAAGTCTGCGGCGATGCGGCCTAAAGTCCTGCTCGTTTTTTTGATGCGGTTTGAGGAGGCCGCGCGCGCCTTGCACGGTATCGTCGACTACGAGCGCTCGCACCGTCAGTGGTCCACGTTTCTCGACGATGACGCCACGACGGAGCGCGACTCGGGCTTTCTCCACGGCGAGAAGTGGAACGGCGTCATCACCCGGCATACGTCGCCGTCCCTGGTGGCGACTTGCCGCGAACTCGGAATTCCGCTCGTCGATCTGGATGATTCTCCGGTGGTGCCCGGCATACCGAAGATCCGTCCGGACAATATCGCGATTGGTCACCTTGGGGCGGAGCATTTTCTCGAGCGCGGATTCCGCCATTTTGCCTTTTGTGGCTTCCGCAACGAAACGTGGTCCTGTGAACGGCGTGATGGTTTCCTCGAAGCACTCAGTCTCGCGGGCCACACGTGTTCGGTGTTCGACGTCGACTACCCGGGCGTCATCAGGCCCGATTGGAATGCGAGTCAGACCACGGGCTTGGCCACGTGGTTGAAGCGGCTGCCGAAGCCGACCGCAGTGATGGCGTGCGTCGACGTTTGGGCATTTCAAGTAATCACAGCGGCGGATCACGCGGGGCTGCTCGTGCCCGAAGAAGTCGCGATCCTGGGGGTGAACAACGACACGATGCGCTGTGAACTCTCTTATCCTCCGCTGTCGAGTGTGATATTGGATGCGCATCGATCGGGCTATTTGGCCGCCGAGCTTCTGGATCGGATGATCCGGGGCGAACATCCCGCTGCGACGGATACGCGGATCGAGCCGACCGGCGTGTTCTCGCGCCTGTCAACGGACATTCTGGCGGTCGGCGACAAGAACGTGGCGGCTGCCCTCAGCTTTATTCGCGAACGAGCCTGTCGCGGG
>JBDSPT010000448.1:0-9024 GCA_039930205.1 Opitutus sp.
TATGGATCGGGATACCCGGCGCGGGCGGCGACTTCCTTCACGAAACCGCCACTTCGAATCAAATCCTGCGCCGCCAGGTTCATCTTATGCCGGAGCAGGTACTGGTACGGACTCACACCTTGGAACCGCCGAAATAGCCGGCTCAAACCCGAGGCATCCGCGTGGAGTGCAGCCGCAATCTCCTCGAGTGAGTTGAACGAGACTCCGCGTTCGTCGATGAGCGCTTTGCACCGTAGGAATTTTTCCCGTGCAGGACTCTGCCGAACCTCTCGCCGATGCCGCCGCGCTTCACTGACCTTGAGCAACATCACGCGCACGAGCTCATCACAAATCCGTCGGGTGAACACGGTGTGCCGTGCTCCTTCACGGAGCAGCAACTCGAAGAGCTCACGGATTTCAGAGTGATGTGCGACGTTGGCGAGTTTACCGAACACCGGGGCGTGCTTCCCGACAAATTTACGCGCACCTCGTCCGGTAAAGCAGAGGAAATATTTTACCAGCTCAGCTCCGCGTCCGGTCGCGATCCGGATGTCAACGCCCTGTCCGTGGGCGAACAACGTTCCCGGACCGACCATCAAGACGTCTCCCCTTTTATAGCGGATCGTGCCCGTGCCCTCGGCGACAAACTCCAAGGTGGCGAAAGGATAATTCGCGCGATCGACGTTGTAGTTCTCGCCGCAGGTTTCGCGGCCGCCCAGCGCCACCCGCACGGGTCCGCTCGGATGCGGAACGACATCGAGGAAAAAGTACGCGCCACGCGTGACATCTGGAGCGAGGAGCTCCTGTTCTCGTCGAGTGCGCAGGTTGGCCATGCGCCGCTACTCCAGACCGGCTGCCGGTTTTGTCCATCCCTTTTCCAGCTT
Source organism: Opitutus sp. (assembly GCA_039930205.1). Taxonomy (GTDB): domain Bacteria; phylum Verrucomicrobiota; class Verrucomicrobiia; order Opitutales; family Opitutaceae; genus Opitutus. The sequence goes on from JBDSPT010000448.1 coordinate 864, forward strand.
TGTCCATTCATGAAACCGCCTATTCCTGCCATGATGCAGATCGAACACCGCCGATCCTTGGGCGGTTTCGATCACGCCCTGAATATCCATGCCCTCCCCCACTATTCTACTCGTCGCCAACGGCGATCTCCGCCAATCCGCCAACGAGAAATGCTGGCCCGCTCAAGCCGCGATGGAAAAGCAGCTGACCGCGGCGGTCGCACAAAGCGGCTTTAAACTCGTTCGCGCGCATCCCTACAAAAAGGCCGTGCGCCACGGCTTCATCAGCTCGCAAAAAGAAGGCATGGCCGTGTTCGCGTCGATCGACCCGCAAGCGCCGCTCATCGTCGCGGAGTCGGTCTGGCAGTACTCCCACCATCTGCTCGCCGGATTGATTTCACACCGCGGACCGATCCTGACCGTCGCCAACTGGTCCGGCACGTGGCCCGGTCTTGTGGGCATGCTGAACCTCAACGGGTCGCTGACGAAAGCCGGTGTCGCCTACTCAACATTGTGGACCGAGAACTTCACGGACGAACTGTTTCGGTCCGGGCTCATGAGCTGGTTGAAGACCGGCAAAATTCATCATTCGACGCTGCATGTTCGCTCGCTCTCACGCTGTGAGATGCCGGCGAAGGCCTTGAAACTCGCCCGGTCGCTCGCGACCGAACTGCGCACCAAAAAGGCGATCATGGGTGTCTTCGACGAAGGCTGCATGGGCATGTACAATGCGATCATCCCCGACGAGCTCCTGTTCTCGACCGGCGTGTACAAAGAACGACTGTCGCAATCGGCACTCTACTACGGTGCGACTCAGGTGACCGAGGCCGAAGGTCGGGCGGTGTACGACTGGCTCCGCAAGAAAGGCATGACGTTTCACCTCGGCACGAACGAGGAAACGGAGCTCACGGAGGCTCAGGTGCTCTGGCAGTGCCGCACCTACGTCGCCGCGCTGCGGATCGCGGATGAGTTCGGCTGCGACACGATTGGCATCCAATACCAGCAGGGCTTGAAGGACCTGCTGCCCGCCTCCGATCTCGTCGAAGGGATTCTGAACAACGCGGATCGGCCACCGGTGAAAAATGCCGCCGGCAGATTGATCCGCGGCGGCGAACCACTGCCTCATTTCAACGAAGTTGATGAATGTGCCGGCCTCGACGGACTAATGACGTACCGCGTGCACCGCGCGCTCGGGCAGCCGGTCGAAAACACGCTGCACGATTTACGTTGGGGTGATCACGACCGCAGCGGCACCACCAAGGAGTACGTTTGGGTGTTCTTGATTTCCGGCAGCGCTCCGCCGGCGCATCATATTGGTGGGTACAAAGGCACTGATTCACATCGCCAGCCGCCGATGTACTTCCGACTTGGTGGTGGCACGGTGCGCGGAATTGCGAAGCCAGGTGAGATCGTCTGGAGCCGCGTCTTCGTCGAAAAAGGTAGGCTCAAAATGGATTTGGGCCGCGCGAAAGTCATCGAGCTGCCGGCGGAGGAAACCGAGCGCCGCTGGCAGGAAACCACGCCGCAGTGGCCGATCATGCACGCGGTGACCTATGGAGTGTCACGGGATCAAATGATGGCCCGCCACAAGGCGAATCACATCCAGGTCGCTTATGCGAACAGCGCGAAGGACGCCGATCTTGCCATGTACGCGAAGGCGGCTCTCGCGCGCGAACTCGGCCTAGAGGTGTCGCTCTGCGGGACCCGCGCCAACGGAGCCGCGTTCTGATTGTGAGCCCAAATTCTGACGAACAACCCGCTTTGTCATTCTGAACGAAGTGAAGAATTCAGTGAGCGCCAACCGAACCGCTCCCGTTCCAGCCGCTCTTCCGTCTCCGTTCCAGCCGCGCATTTTAATCGTGCGCTTCTCATCACCTCGCATCCTGACTCACCGTTCTCGCTTCTGATCGCACTCGTACGCATGAGCACACCAACGCCCTCCACGTTATCAGCCCTGCTCTCGCTGTCGCACGAACTCGGACGCGAAGAGCGCCGACTCGCAATCTTGGGGGAAGGCAACACCTCGGCGCGGGTCAGCGAAGGTACGTTTCTCGTCAAAGCGAGCGGCAGCAATTTAAGTACCCTCGCTGAGTCGAATCTCACGGAATGCCGTTTCGAGGGATTACTGAATCTCATCGATCAGCGGAAAGCCGCCGACGCCACAATCGATCAAGCTCTGCTCGACGCGCGCGTCGAGCCTTCAGCCCGCAAGCCTTCGGTCGAAGCCATGTTTCACGCGTGGTTGCTCACGCTGCCCGGCGTCGGATTTGTGGGCCACACTCACCCGATCGCGGTCAACAGCCTTTTGTGCTCCGCCCGCTCCGGCGCATTCGCGAAGCGGCGGCTGTTTCCTGACGAGATCGTGTGCTGCGGACCGGAATCCGTGCTCGTGCCTTATTGTGATCCAGGGCTGAAACTCGCGCAGGCGATCCGACGACACGTCGAAGGCTATCGACGCAAAGCGGGCATCGTGCCTCGCATCATCCTTCTCCAAAATCACGGATTGATTGCGCTGGGTGCCACGCCGAACGCCGTGTTGGCAGCGACGCTGATGGCGGTGAAGTCAGCCGAGATCACGCTCGGCACGATTGCCGCTGGCGGCGCGCGGTATCTGTCAGCCTCAGATGTTGCCCGAATCGCGGGTCGAACCGACGAGCACTACCGCCAGAAAGCTCTCGGGCTTTGACGCATTTTCCTAACCGTTCGGGAAAACGATCGCTGGCGCAACCGCCCGTCACTCACTAGTCTCTCGTTCGCTCTTAAATTCGGCTCTCTTGGTCGGCCTCCCCTCCCCGTTCATGATCGTTCGCGGTCTCCTTAATCCTCAGATCAGCTCGCTGCTCGCCCGCATCCGCCACACCAACACGCTGGTGATTGCAGACCGGGGGTTCCCGTTCTGGCCGGAAGTCGAAACGATCGATCTTTCATTGGTCGATGACATCCCCACGGTGCCGCAAGTCCTCGATGCGATTCTCGAGCATTGGAAGCCGGGCCAAGTCTTCATGGCCGAGGAGTTCTGTCGGGTGAACACCGACGTGACGCAGACGCGTTTTTTGCAGGCGCTGCGCGGCACGCCGAGGACGCTCGAGCCTCACGTCCAATTCAAGCTCCGCGTTCCCAAAGCGATCGGACTCATCCGCACGGGTGAAACCGTTCAGTACGCGAACATGGTTTTGGAGTCCGCGTGAGTTGCACCATTTCCCGTGCGCCAACTTTGCGCTTTGCTCCATTCGCCCCACGCTCACAGTTTCCTCTGCCCCAAGTGAACCTCAGTCAGCACCACCGGGTCTGACGCCTCGTAACACGGAAATCTTTCTCCTCGCTTACCATGAAAAAACTCCTACCCCTCCTCGCCCTCGCTCTCGCCCCTTTCGCCTACTCAGTCGAGCAGATCGCGGTCATCCCCAAAGGCACGACGCACAGTTTCTGGAAATCGGTCGAAGCGGGCGCCCGCAAAGCCGGTCAGGAACTGGGCGTCGAGATCGTCTGGAAGGGCCCGCTCAAGGAAGACGATCGCGCGCAGCAGATCAGCCTGGTTCAACAATTCGTCTCATCTGGTATCTCGGCGATCGTGCTCGCCCCGCTTGATGACACCGCGCTCCGCGGCCCGGTCAAGACCGCGGCTGAACGCAAAATCCCCGTGGTCATTTTTGACTCCGCCCTCAAAGGCGATGTGGGCCAGGACTACATCAGCTACGTTGCAACCGACAACAAGCAAGGTGGCATCATGGCGGGCGAGGAACTGCTTCGTTTACTTGGCGGCAAAGGCAAAGTCGTTCTCCTCCGGTACTCCGAAGGTTCTGCCAGCACTGCGGCCCGTGAAGCCGGTTTCCTGGAAGTCATGGCCAGGAACCCTGGCATCAACCTGCTCGTGACCAATCGATACTCAGGTCCTACCGTATCCACGGCCCAGGACGCTTCCATGAACCTGATCGACAAGATCCGCGAAGCCGACGGTATCTTCTGTACCAACGAATCGGCGACCCAGGGCATGCTGCTCGCGCTCCGTCAGACCGGTCTCGCCGGCAAGAAAACCTTCGTTGGTTTCGACACATCTCCTCCGCTCATCGCCGCCCTCGCGAAAGGTGAGATCCACGCGTTGGTTGCGCAAAATCCCACCAAGATGGGTTACATGGGCGTCATGACCGCAGTGAAGGCGCTGCGGGGGGAGAAGTTCGAAAACAACATCGACACGGGCTGCTTGCTGGTCACCAAGGCGAATCTGAACGATGCCGCGACCCGGGCTGTGATCGGCAAGTAACGGGCGCGGAGTTCCCGTTTGTGTCACGATTCATCACCGGATGACGCCTCCCCGTCTGCGGCTGACCGGCATTCGGAAACGCTTCGGAGCCACGCTCGCGCTGAATGGCGTCGACGTGGAGATCGCGCCGGGGGAGGTCCACGCGATCGTCGGCGAAAACGGCGCGGGCAAGAGCACGTTGATGAAAATCCTTTCCGGCGTTTATTCGCCGGACGCGGGAGCGATGGAACTCAATGGCACGGCATTCGCGCCGACGGAACCGCTCGCCGCCCGACATGCCGGGGTGGTGATGGTCAATCAGGAGCTCGCGATCGCGCCGCATCTCACGGTGGTTGAGAACGTCGTGCTCGGCGCCGAACCAAGCGGAGTGCTGCTGCGGCATGGCGAGGCGCGTCGACTGGCGAAAGAAGCGCTGGGTCAGCTCGGCCGACCCGATATTCCGCTGAATGCCCGTGCCGGTGATCTCAGCGTGGCCGAGCAACAACTCGTGGAGATCGCGCGGGCGCTGGCGCTCGGCTGTCAGGTACTGGTGCTGGATGAGCCGACCAGTAGTCTCACGAAGACGGATACGGAGAATCTTTTCCGTCTGGTGCGACGTCTGCGCGACAAGGGCCAATCCGTGATCTACATCTCGCATTTCCTCGAGGAGGTTCAGGCGCTCTCGGATCGCTACACCGTGTTGCGCGACGGCGTCAGCGTAGCCACCGGCCGAACGGCGGAAACCAATCCGGACGAACTTGCACGGTTGATGGTTGGTCGGCAGGTCAGCGAACTCTACGTTCATTCGGTTCGACCGCCCGGTGAAGTCGTGCTGTCGGTCGATCGCGTGGCGGGCGTTGCCAAACCGCTGTCGGCCTCCTTCGAACTTCGACGTGGTGAAGTGCTGGGCATTGCAGGGTTGATCGGAGCGGGCCGTAGCGAATTACTCCGGGCGATCTTCGCGCTCGATCCCGTCCAACAGGGTGAGGTTCGCGTCGGCACCGTCAGCGGACCCAGTACGCCCGCAAACCGCTGGGCGTCGGGCATTGGGATGTTGAGCGAAGATCGAAAGGCTGAGGGGCTCGCGCTCAATCTGTCGCTCGCCGAAAATCTGACGCTGCCGCGCTTGAACTCGTGGGTGAGCCCAAAAGCGCTGTCCGTCGAGACGGCGGACTGGATCCAACGACTCGGTGTCCGTTGCGCCGGACCCGATCAGGCCATCGGCCAGCTTTCAGGCGGCAACCAGCAGAAGATCGCGATCGGCCGGTTGCTGCGAAATCAATCGGACGTGCTGCTGCTCGATGAACCGACGCGCGGCGTGGATATTGGGGCGAAGCAGAATATCTACCGGCTGATTGATGAACTTGCGCTGGCCGGAAAGGCCGTGGTGATGGTCAGCAGTTATCTGCCGGAACTGCTCGGAACGTGTGACCGAATCGCCGTGATGTGTCGTGGCGTTCTCGGCCCGGCCATGCCTGTCGCGCAATGCAGCGAACATCAAATTATGCTGGCTGCCACAGGCGCAGCGGCTGCGTGACGCTGGCTCCCTCCACCACTCAACGTATTTCATGAGCAACGAAACGAAGCCCTCAACCCTCACGGTCATGCTCGGCCGGGTCATCGCGACCGCCGGACCGTTGATCGGTCTGCTGCTCGTGTGCATCCTATTCGCATCGCTGCGATGGGAGACGTTCGCGACGTTTGATAACTTCGCGATCGTCCTGCAGCAGACGGCGGTGATCGGAATCGCGGCGCTGGGAATGACGTTGATCATCATCTGCGGTGGAATCGATCTCTCGGTCGGCTCGATCATTGCGCTCGGCACCGTGGTGATCGCTTTGCTGATTCAGAAAGGGTGGTCCCCTCTCGCCGCCGCGGTTGCCGGCATCGGCGTGTGTTCTCTGTGCGGTGCGTTCTCGGGCATGTTGATCACCCGGCTCCGATTGCTGCCTTTCGTGGTGACGCTCGGGATGATGGGAGCGCTGCGCGGCGCGGCCAAAGGTCTCGCGGGTGAGCAGCCAATTTATCCGGACGAAACGTGGCTCAGCAGTTTCATGCGTTTGGGAGGGCGCGGCTCTCTGCCCAGTGGCGTGTGGCTGATGCTGGCGTTCGCAATTCTCGTGGCGGTCGCCCTGCGGCACACCCGTTTTGGTCGTCATGTTTTCGCCGTGGGATCAAGCGAACTCACCGCCCGACTGTGCGGGGTCCCCGTGGAGCGGGTGAAGTTGCTCGTCTACACCTTGGGCGCTGCATTCGCCGGCCTGGCGTCGGTGCTGCAGTTTGGCTATTTAACGGGAGGCGATCCCACGACGGCGGTCGGCCTCGAACTCAATATCATCGCCGCCGTGGTGATTGGCGGTGCGAGTTTGTCGGGTGGGCAAGGCGGCGTTGTCGGAACCTTGGTGGGCGCCGTGATCATGAGCGTCGTCGCGAATGGTTGTACCAAGCTGGGCTTGGCGAACTGGGTCCAAGAGATCGTCACCGGCGGTATCATCGTAGCTGCCGTGCTGCTGGACTACGTTCGACGGCGCTCGCATCGCACCAGCTAGAGCCTTTTAAACAAAAGTGTAGCCCGAGTTCCTGTCATTGCGAAAAGCGCAGCGCCGAAGCAATCCAGCTGGATCGCCACGGCGCGCTTCGCGCACCTCGCGATGACAATGAGGCGGCGTCCGGCTACAGTTTAAGTTAAACCGCTCTAGGGTAGTCCGCCATAAAGCATGGAACATAAGTAACGGCGCCGTGATCGAGAGATGCATGCGTCGAGCACTGCAGATCAAGTCGATCAACGGTTAATCACCAATCCGCGCGCTCTCTGCCTCCGACAGCTCCTCGTTGGAGCTGCCGCCCGGCACAAAAAACCGCCGGTCCCTTAAAGGAAACGGCGGTAAATTGGTGGACCCTAGGAGGCTCGAACTCCTGACCTCCTCAATGCCATTGAGGCGCTCTACCAACTGAGCTAAGAGCCCATTCGTACTTGCGAGGGGTCAGAAAAATCAAAGTTCCGCGGTCGAACGCAAGGACTTTTTAACCGTCGTCCTCCTCCCTCATGCGGAAGGGAATGTGCAGCACTTCGCTCTTTCCGTCGGGCCGCGGACCGACCGAACGCACTCGAACGATCGCGGCGAGCGCGGCCTGATCGAACTCCTCACTACCCGAACTGCGCGATATCTTGCCACCAGAGAGCAGACCGTTCCCCGCGATGTGAACCTCGACGATTGCGACGAGTGTATCGCTCAATCCCGGAGGCTTATCCAGCGCCTCTTTCAAACGCCGCTTCAGCAGTGAGAAATAAAGATCGAGCGCGTCACCTTCCTCCCGTGTCAGCGCCTTGCCACCTGCGCCGCCCAACTTGTTGGCCGTTGAGCCGCCGATCACGCCTTTGGCAATTCCTTCGGCATCAATGCGTGCAATCTTGGCAGGCGTTCCTGTCTTCGAAGGCGCACCGGCCTTGTTCTGCTTGTCGAATTCTTCCTTCGTTAATTTCTTCTGCTTGTCTGCCTCCGCCTTGGCTTTCTTTTCAGCGGCTTCGCGCGCGGCGCGATCTTTGGCAATCAAGCGATCAGCGCGTTTCTTCTCGATGCGCTTCACGTCCTTGGAAAAATCACGGATCGCGTCAGGCGGCGGCGCCCGGGTGATAACCGGTTTGGGCGCCGGTGTCACCGGAGCCGCTTCGACGATGCGTTCCGGCGCCGTCTGAACGGGCACGGGCTCAGGCGGAGTTGGCGCTTCCTTTGCCTGGAATTTCACGCCTTCGGTGCCCAGCGCGGGTGCCGCCGTCGCCATGTAGTTGTCCCCCTCGCCTGCGACCAACTCAAAGATCTTCGGAGCTTCCTTGGCTGCATCCTGCAGGACGTACGTGAGCAGCAGAATCATCGCGACCGCGACGCCGTGCAGCGTGGCGGACAGGAAGAAAGCGCTGGATGAGTTCGGCTGCATCGGACT
>JBDSPT010000449.1:0-18218 GCA_039930205.1 Opitutus sp.
ACGATCGACGAGATCGCCTTTCAAACGAACATCCTCGCTCTCAACGCTGCGGTCGAAGCCGCACGCGCCGGTGAAGCGGGCGCTGGATTCGCGGTGGTCGCCGACGAAGTGCGATCACTCGCGCAACGGTCAGCTCAATCTGCCAAAGAAACGGCCACCCGGATCGAAGATTCAGTTGCGCGCAGTGAATCGGGTGTGCTGATCAGCGGCAAAGTCGCCGAGAGCTTCGCCGAGATTGTCACGAAGGCCCAACGGGTTGACATACTCGTGGCGGAAATCGCCACGTCGTCGGCCGAGCAAAGCCAGGGTATCGGTCAAATCACGACGGCAGTCAGCCAGATGGACCAGGTCACTCAATCAAACGCCGCGGGCGCCGAAGAGTCGGCCAGCGCCTCCGAAGAATTGAGTGCACAGGCAGCCATGATGAAACGCTCGGTGGGCGAACTTCAGCGCCTCGTCGGTGGCTCGCCGCGAGCGAGTGGCGCCGTGCAGCAGGAGTCCGCGAAAAATCGCGCACCGTCGGTCCGCGCGGTCGACGCCATCCCGAATTCTCCAAGCAAGATCTCGCCAAAAATCAGCGGTACGGTCGCCTCTTCCGCGAACTCGTCGTCTCACCTCGACCGTTTCTTCTCTTCGTGATCGCGCTGCTTTTGCGCCGCGACCAGCCGGCTTTCTTTAAGGACCTCGCTCAGGGCTGAATCAAGCCCTCGGGCTCCGCTCAAGCGCACCGATTGTCCCATGCACAATCAGGTGAGCATTCCACCAGTCACAGACGGATGGGTCGAGCAGCCCTGCGCAACCTCAACACTCTTCATTATGGGCTCATCGTCGAATTCTGTCTCTCAGTTGAATGGCAAGTACCTCACTCTCGTCGTGGAACGCGAGCACTACGGCGTCGCGGCGATCGCCGTGCGGGAGATCATCCGCTTCCAAAAGGTCACGCCCGTACCGCAGTTGCCGGCGTACGTCAAAGGCGTGATCAACCTCCGCGGCAGCGTGATTCCGATCATCGATCTCCGCATCAAATTCGGTCTGAACGCCGAGTTCAGAGCCCGCACCTGCATCGTTGTCGTACAGGTTAAACTGGCGTCCGGCACAAAACAACAGATGGGACTGATCGTTGACGGCGTGGAAGACGTCCTCGAAATCAAGGCAGATCAGATTGAGCCGATGCCGGACCTGGGAACTTCCATCGATATCCGCGGGATCATCGGCGTGGCGAAGATCGGGCAAAAGGTAACCACCCTCCTGGACGTCGACCGCATCGTGGACGCGGATACATGGAATCCAGCCTGATTCAGCGCGCAACTTCTGCAACTCGCCGCCCGGCCCAACTCCAATTTTACCGTGCATCTTCCCACTTCACCCACGACCGCCACGGCGGAATTTGATATTCTCCTCATCGAAGACGATGAGACCGTTCGCAAGCTTCTGACCAACGCGCTCGAACATCGTGGCTACAGCGTCCACGCCGCCGCCAATGGCCGGACGGCATTGCGGTCGAAAAGCACCTCCCGATTTCGGTTGGTGATCACCGATCTCTTCATGCCTGAAATGGACGGTCTGGAAGTGATCATGGAACACAATCGCACGACACCGCAGATTCCACTGCTCGCGATGACAGGCGGGTACCACTACAGCGAGCCCGAGGAAACCCTGAGAATGGCTCGCATCCTCGGCAGCGATTGCACCATCCAAAAGCCCTTCGAGCTGACCGATTTTCTTATTACGGTGGAGAAGGTTCTTGGCTCCCCGGTCAGAGACGGATCTGCCCGTCGTGGGTAGAGCGGCGGATTGAACCAACGGCACCCTCGAGCAAACCCATTTTGCCGTTCCTGCCAAATCTACCCGCATCGGGCTTGGGCGGTCATCGCGCTGTTCGGCGTGGAGCCGCATCCATGAGGTGGAACGTAGCACCGTCGTGAGATGGCGGAAGCGCGGTGGCGCGTCGGTCATCGATCTCACGACCGATGCTACAAGGATTCTCCGATTTCAACTTCGTGGATACGGCTGACTCCCAACCTGCTCAGTGATGATTCAGGACATCGCGAGCGGCGCTGTCGCGTCCTTCGCACTGCGGAATCTGCCGAACGCTGAGGCGGCTCAGGTCCGAGTCGCACGTGCCTCACGCGACATTTCGCTGAGAAAATCATCGATCAACGCCTTCTCGTAGCGGAGGGGATCGTTGAGAGTGATCGGGGAGATTCTCCACTGAAAGCTTTGATCGAAGAGCGTGCGTTGTCCCTCGCCGCGCACGGCGCCGGTCGTGTCGGTCAACCGATAGGTGAGTTGAATGCGCGGAGGGTAGATCTCGCGAACGAACCGGACATCCGTGAAGTTGGGTCCTTGCTCCGGCTCGAAGCGCCCAGCCATGTCAACGTCTGTGATCGTGAGATCCAGACTTGAACCTGCTGGCAGTCGACTTTGCGCCCTCTCTTCGATGTATTTCTGAAGTTCTGAAATATAACCCGGATCCGCGCCACGCTCGGTCATGTAGGTGGATCCCATGTCCGTGAAGTTCTCGGGAGATTGGAAATTCACCTGAGCCGTGCCGCCTCCGTCTTGCGGCACCGTGGCGCACGAACTTGCAAACAACGCCAGCAACACCCCTCCGAGTACGGCAAGATTCGTCTTCATGTCACCAATGGGGTCCCGTCCGACGTGAAGCGCAACTCACGGCGGTGAAGAAGCCGTCCGGCTCCCGCAATCCGTCACCTCCCCACCTCGCGTAAGAGCACGTCCCGCAAGCCGGCCTTTTGCGCAGAATTCGTCCCGCCATCGCATCCCTCCCGATCCAGTTTGTCACGCAATACGTGACAAGCCGGATTGGATCAGATGCGCGTGCGACGACCCGCCGGCGGCAGACCCGCCGCGACGTCGTTCCACGCGGCGCCCTGCGGAACCAACTCACCACATACAACCCTCGGCGCCAAAAATGCCTCAGGACGGCCGATCCCGCCCCAGCGAGTTTGTCACGTAATACGTGACAAACTCGATTGGCTCAGGTTTTGGGGGCGGGCCACGCGGCGCGATAACTCGGACGACGGCGAGGGCGACCGCCGGGAGATGTTCACCCAACGTACGAGCGTTTCACCCGAGAGCCATTGCTCGCCGTGGTCGGCGCGGGCTTCGTGGCGACACCGACATGCGTCATCACCGCGCCACCCTCACGCCGATTGCACTTTGTGTCCGCCCGCGCTGGCGCTCGACCGCAGAGCGCTAACGCCCACTTTTCACCCTGCGAACATCAGCCGGTCGTCGGCAGGTGCACTCTGCACACTACGACCTATCTCCAACCCGAACAAACCATCCGTCCCGCTTTATGAAAACCATCGCATTCATTGCCATCAGCCTCGCCTCGATCTTCCCCAACGCAGCTGGCGCGACCGACTTGGTTTTTGTGAAGATTCCCGGTATTCCCGGGAACTCCACTTACGTAGGCCATCCGGGAGAAATTCTTGCTTCGGAGTTTCAGCATTCCATCGACCGGAGCAACACCACGACGCCCGCAATATTCTCGATCACCAAGCCGATCGATCGCGCATCACCTGCTCTCGCAAAAGCCGCAGGCAGCACGCAGGTGTTGCCCTCGATAACCGTCACGGTCCGTCGAACCGGCGAGAAGAACATGGATTAGTACATCGTCGTAATGGAAAACGCTTCCGTCACGTCATTCGACCAAATCGGGAAGGGCGGCGTGGTCATGGAATCCATCAGCTTCTCGGTCGCCAAGCTGACTTACACCTTGATTCCGCAGAGCGAGACGGGCGAACCGCAACCACCGATTACCGAAAGCGTAACTCTCGGGAAACACTGAACGGTTCCACGAGACTCCCGCGAGCGTTGCCCTATCGAGGCGGTCAAAACGTCATCAACCCAAACCGTCGCGCCGTGGGCTTTGGGCGTTTCAGTCAACGCTCCATGAGCACGGGACCGAAAAGCCGATCGCCTCGGCACGCTTCGCCACGCCATGTTCACGCCGGACTTTGACGTGCTGAAGGAGGGCTCGCGCCGCGCCGTCGTCTCCGGATTCACAGTACTCCAGGAGTTCCCGAATGGTCGTCAACCGATCTGCTTCGATCATGTCCTCCAGGCTGAGCAGCCGAACAAGGCACCGCTGGCGCTCAGGGTGACTTCGGAAAAAGGATAGAGTAGCATCGTCCATTGCGGAGAGAATACTATCACCATGGATACCACTTGTGAACCCGGCGGTTTACCTATCCGAAGGGCCGAAAGATTAAACGACCGCTCCCCCACCCGGACGCTGATCGCCGCACTGCGAACTTCGCGGCGTTGTGGAGGGCGGCCCCGGATCAGCGTATCAACGATCTGGATGGAAGCCCGAGGTCCAAGTTTTGCGGATGCACCCGGGAACGCGTGTTCGGGGTTTCTCCGATAGGCAAAGCGATTGCACGCAAGGAGTTCACCGTTACCATAGCACGAATGTCCACCCAAGTGATGATCTCCGCGACATGAGTTCCCCATCGGTGGATCGGCTGGATTGGCAGCCGACAATCATGGTGGTGGACGATCACGAAGGCGTGCGCGTCACGTTGGAGCTCGTGTTAACCCGTTCGGGCTACCGGGTGCTTTCGGCTGATTCCGGAAGTTGCGCGGTCATGCTAGCGTCGACCGAGTCCATCGACGCGGTCTTGATCGATGTGCACATGCCGGGAATGACGGGTTTTGAATGCCTTCGCTTGATCCTGCAGAATCGCGATCCGCTGCAAAACCGCATGCCGGTCTGGTTCATCACCGGTGCGCCAACGCCAGAGGTCAACCGCGCGGCTCTGCAAGTAGGCGCGCTGGGCGTTTTGCAAAAGCCATTCGAGCTGTCCGAACTGGTTGCCGTCTTGAGGAGCGGACTCACTGTCTCGTCACATCCGCCACCCCACTAGCGATCTCACGACGCGCACGCGTACACTCCGCGTCCACGCTTGCCTCCGCCAGGCGTGTCGTACGCCGCGCCTCAAGCGACAGTTGCGTCGAGGGCCCGGCGAAGCATTTCCGCCATGCTCGCGGCCGTGTAGGGTTTCGAGAGCAGGTGCTTCACGCCCAATCGCGCGAGCACGTCGGAGCTGGGGGGCATCCCGCTTGCCATGACGATGGGCAACCGGGGATTCGTTTGCCGCAATTTTTCGATGCACGCCGCGCCGTCCATGATCGGCATCATCAGATCAATCAGCACCACACTAACCTGATCCGCGTACTCGTGAAGCACTGACAGCGCATCGGCGCCGTTCTCGGCGGTGAGTACGCGGTAGCCCAGCTGCCGGAGAGTCTGCTTGCCGATCGAGCGGATCGATTCTTCATCGTCCACCAGGAGGACGGTTTCACTTCGACTGCTTGAGCCTACACTTTGACTGGCGGCGGTGTCGGCTAAACGCGCTGCCCGGTCCGCTGGAAGACAGACTTCGAACGTGGCGCCCGCGCCTGGTTCACTGATCACTTTCACAAAACCTCCGTGGCTCGCCACAATTCCATGCACCGTCGCCAATCCCAAACCCGTACCGGCACCTTGCTTCTTTGTGGTGAAGAATGGCTCGAAAATGTGGTCCATAACTTCGGGAGCGATTCCCGTGCCGGTGTCCCGCACCGTGACGACTACAAACGGGCCGCCTTTGACTTTGAACTCGTCACAGACCGCGTCCGACAAAATGGCGTTGCGCGCTGAGACAAAGACCCGTCCTGTCGCACCGATGGCATCGCGGCCGTTCACCAGCAGGTTCATGAAGATCTGATGGAGATGCGTGGGGTCCCCACGGACCAGCCAAAGGTCCGACGCGATCTCAACGACCAGGCGGACCGAGGAGGGAAAGGTACCTCGCACCAAGCTCACTGCCTCGCTCAGCACCTGACTGACACTGGTCGGAGCATGGAGACCTTCCAGACCCCGGGCGAACGACAGCACCTGTCGGATCAGGTTCGCGCCGTGGCGCGCGCTGATTTCGATCGTATTCAAACGTTCAAGACTTTCGTGATCATCAGCCACGGCGTCCTTGAGCAGGCTGATCGAGAGCAGGATGGGCGTGAGCACGTTATTGAGGTCGTGCGCCATTCCCCCGGCGAGAGCACCGATGCTCTCAACGCGCTGCGAACGCAGGTGCTGCGCCTCCAGCCGCTTTCGCTCGGTCAGATCCGTCATCCCGCCGACGATCCGGTAAGCATCTCCATTCGGATGACGCATAATCTGTCCCCGCTCCTGCACGAACGCATACGTGCCATCGCGACGCCGGAACCGATATTCGTTCTGCCAGGCAGACTGTGGGGATTGGATTGCCGCCCGGACCGCTGCAGTCACCCGAGCCGAATCCTCGGGATGAAGGTGTGATTCCCAAGATGAGACGCGGTCGGCGATGCGGTAATCGTAGCCGAAAGCGGTCAGAAATCCTTCACTCCACCAGACGGTGTTGCGCGCCAGATCCCAATCCCAGATCACATCGCTCACCGCCCTCGCCACCGATTCAAAACGATTTTCGCTCACCCGCAGTTCCGCGAGCGCGCGCCGCAACTCAAACTGACTCATCGCCTGCCGGGTCATAATCTCGAGCGCTCCCAGCTGCTCAGAGGAAAGTTGTCGGGGTTCTCGATCGATCACACAGAGCGTACCCAGCGCATGTCCGCCCGGCGTGATCAGCGGCACTCCGGCATAATAGCGAAGGTGAAGCCCGCCCGTTACCAGTTCATTGTCAGTGAACCGAGGATCTTTGGTCGCATCGGTCACAATCATGGGCTCGACGCGGCGAATGGTATGCCAGCAGAACGAAACCGACAGCGGGGTCTCAGCGATCGTGATGCCGTGGTGGGACTTGAACCACTGGCGGTCGCGATCGATCAGAGAAATCAATGCGATGGGCGTTCCACAGATCTTCGCGGCCAGGGCCGTGAGATCGTCAAACACCGAATCTGCCGGTGTATCCAGAATTCCATAGCTCTGCAAAACGCGCACGCGCTCGTGCTCGGTGGACTCTGCGATCGTCCTGGAATTCGGCGACATGGTCGTGCCGGGGCGGGGTGCAGCCAATAACGAGCCAGCCCGGCACTGTAGCAACCCCATAAGCGATCTGGGAGCATCAGGATTTACCCGAAACAATTCCAGAAAAGTTCGCGGGCGCGCCGTCCGTGCAGAAGTTGTCTCGCAGGCCGGTTCCGTGATGTACCGCGGGATCGGCGGACGATTGACTGGACCCCAGATCGGTTGCCGCCAACTTACCCGCTGCATGTCCTCCACGTCTTTGCCGCCTCCACTTCGCACCGCTGTCGTCGGACTCGGTCGGATCGGTTACGGGTTTCACGTGCCCTCGCTTCGCGCCGATCATCGCTTCGAACTGGTGGCGGTCAGCGATCCGCTCGCGGAGCGACGCGCTGAAGCCACCGCAAATTGGAGCGTCCCTGGTTTTGGGGACCTGCCCGAACTACTTGACGCCATTCGACCTGATCTGGTGGTTCTGGCGTCTCCCACTCCGTTTCACGCCGGGCAGGCGAGCGCCGCATTTGCGGCCGGCGCCGACGTCTTTTGCGAGAAGCCGGTGGCTCGTTCAGTCAGCGAATTCGATGCGATGACCGCGGCGGCGGTAAAGTGGGGTCGGAAACTCGTCCCGTACCAGCCACGGCGGTACGCGCCGGATGTTCAAGTCGTGAAGCGGATGTTGCGATCAGGGCGGCTTGGTCCCATCCACCTGATTCGTCGCGCCCGCTGCAGCTACGAACGCAGACGTGACTGGCAGGCATTTCGGGCGAATGGCGGCGGCATGTTGAACAACTACGGCTCTCATTGTCTGGACGAACTGCTGTGGATAATGGAGGGAGAGCCCATTCGCTCCGTTTATTGCCAGCTCAGGTCGGCGGTGACGGCAGGCGATGCCGAAGACGTGGTCGTTGCGGTGCTCACAATGGAATCCGGGTTAATCTTCGACCTGCAGATCAGCCAGGCGGCGGCGCTAGGTACCCATGCGTGGCAGCTCTTCGGTCAACACGGCGCTGCTCAATTTGATGAGGATTCGCAAACGTTCACGTCACGATTCTTCGCGCCCGACGAGATTCCCATACCTTCTGCCGAGCAAGGTTTGGCTGCTGAAGGACGACGTTATCGAACGGAAAATCTGCCCTGGCGTACGGTATCCGAGTCCCTCGCCAACGAGCCACCTTTCAACTACTACGATGCGCTTTGGCGGCACTTGGTGCGGAATGAGCGGCCACCGGTGAGCCTGAGCGACGCCCGCGCACTCCTCGAGCTGATCGAGCGGTGTCGAGTGAGCGCTGAGACCGGCGAAGTCCGTTAGCGATGGCCTTTGACAGACACTCGAATGCACTCAGTCACGATCTGCTTTCTCACCTGAATTTAGCGCGCTGTACACGGCCGCAGAAAGGACCTCGTGAGAAATGGGCTTGGTGAGGATTTTCCGAATTCCGATCGACATCACCTGCTCCGACATAAGCGAAGCCGTGTATCCGGTCGTCAAGATGATCGGCAGATCGCTTCGAATGGTTTGAATCTGTTCAGCGAAAGCCGTTCCCGACATTCCTGGCATCATCTGATCCGTGATCACCAGATCGAACGCAGAGGGATTCGCGCGCAAGCTTTCGAGCGCTTCCATGGCGTTTGTGTGCGGGCTGACCAAATACCCCAGTCGCTCGAGTATCCGCTTTCCCATCGTGGCGAGCAGGTCCTCATCATCCACGTACAGGATCCGTTCACCCCGACCTCGCGGCGCGTCTTCGGCCACGGATTCGTTGGACGCATCCGTCTTCGCGTAGACCGGGAAATAGAGGCGAAACGTCGTACCTTCACCGAGGTGGCTGTAAACCGTGACGGCGCCATCGTGACTCCGCATGATGCCGTGCACCACGGCCAGCCCAAGTCCCGTCCCCTCCCCAGGCCCTTTGGTGGTGAAAAACGGTTCGAAAATGCGACTGATCGTCGGCTGATCCATCCCGTGCCCTGTATCCGTAATCGAAAGTCGAACGTACTCGCCTTCGTTGATTCCGCCTGGGGTGGGCATCTCTGTTGCTCGCACCAGAAATCGATCGAGCTCGATCGTCAGTCGTCCAGCCCGTTCGCGCATCGCATGCGCCGCATTCGTGCACAGGTTCATTACCACCTGGTGTATTTGGGTCGCATCGGCGAGGACCCTCGAGAGGTCAGGCGCGAGGGCGACGGCGAACTCGATCGTCGCCGGGATTGTCGCCCGTAAAAGCTTCAATGCCTCTTCGACGGTTACGCTCAGATCCAGCGATCGACGTTCGAGCTCCTGCCGCCGGCTAAAGGCCAGGATTTGCCGCACCAAATCAGTGGCGCGGCGTCCGCCTTGCAGCACGGCATCGAGATACTGGGATACGAGTGCATCGTTTCCGAGATCCATCTTGGCGAGCTCGGTATACCCGTTGATCGCCGCGAGGACATTATTGAAATCATGCGCGATCCCGCCCGCGAGCGTGCCGATGGCTTCCATTTTTTGCGCCTGACGAAATTGATCCTCCAATTCCTTGCGCTCGATGAACTGACCGATCTGCGAACCCAGCGCAGCGAACATGGCGAGCATATCCGGATCTGGGTGACGCACCTCACGACTGAAGAGTTCGATGACGCCGAAGATTTCGCTGCGCAATTTGATGGGGAAGGCGAGAGCTCCCTTCAGATCGACCTGCGCTGCCTCCTGGCCGCGCCGAAACCAATTTTCACGACGCAAATCGGAAAGCCACATCGGCTCGCCACTGCTCCAGACTCGACCCGGCAGATCTTCACCCAGAGCAAAGACCCGATCACGACTGATCTGGCGGAACGCGCTGGCCTCATCGCCGTTTCGCTCCCACGAAGCCAGATCTCGAAGGTTCCCGGTGGCGCGATTTACCGCCCACAAATGGCCGACGTCCCATTCCAATCGGCGACACACAATTTCAAGAAGCCGCCGCGCGGTTTCCGGCAACGCCGCCGCCTGGGACAAAATCGAAGTGACCTCATGCTCCAGGTCAGCCCGCAGTTCGGCCCGCTTGGTCTCCGTGATGTCTTCCGCCGTCCCCACCATGCGGTAGACTTCGCCCTTGTCGTTTCGCACCGGAAACGCCCGATCGCGAACCCAGCGAATTGATCCACTCGGGCGGACGATGCGGAAGACTTCGTGATAGTCCCCGACTTCCTGCCTCAGCGCTGCCTCCATCACACGAGCAGAGTCCTCGGGATGAATCGCTTCGTACCACTCGGCCGGCTGTTCGTAGAGACGTTCACACGTCCGGCCCCAGATCGCCTGGTACGCCGGACTCACGTACAACATCGCGCCGGTTCGGGGATCGGTCATCCAAAACACCTCGTTGATGTTTTCGGCCAGCTGGCGAAATCGCTCCTCACTCTCCCGCAGTCGCTGTCCACTGCGCTTTTCGTCTTCGAGGACGCTCAGCAACGCACGTCGCGACTTTTCGGTTACTTCCAACAGTCGCTGCGCCGACTGCTCGCTGGACTTGACCTGATCGACCTGGTGCTGAAGTCGTTGCTCCGCACGACGCCGGTCTGCAATCTCGCCACCCAGCTCCCGTCGCAAGACGCGGAGTTCGAGTTCTGCGACGGCTTTGCGGCTGAGAGCAGCCAGCGCCTGGATCTGCCCCGGAGAAAGTTTCCGCGGCGAATGATCGATCACGCAAAGCGTGCCGAGGGCGAAGCCGTCCGGCGTGATGAGCGGCACGCCCGCATAGTAGCGTATATGCGGGCTGTGGACGACCAGCGGGTTGCCGCGGAATCGTTCGTCAAGCTGTGTGTCCGGGACCTCGAGGGGAGCGTCGTGGAGCACCGTGTGCGCACAGAACGCGACTTCACGGGGAATCTCCTTCATCGCGGTGCCCTGTCGGGCTTTGATCCATTGCCGACGCTCGTCGACGAAGCTCACCAGCGCGATGGGCGTGCCACAGATGTGTGCCGCGAGCGCGGCAAGGTCGTCGAAGGCCGGCTCCTCTGCTGTATTCAGGATCTGGTACCGGTTTAGCGTCGTCAGCCGCTGCACCTCGCGCTCGGATGACTGCGCCATCATGGTGAACCTGCACCGGTGTACCGCTGAGGAAAACCACGCTGGACCAGCAGTTCGTTGACCTCTGCTTTCAGCACCTGCACGCGGTCTTCGCGATTCATGATGACCTCCTGCCAGCGCAAAAGCTCGTTCAGTTGATCCTGAATCTTTTGCTCCCCCGCCTTGCGCGCGGTGACATCAATGCCCGATCCGACAATGGCCGTGATCTCACCGGAAGCATCTCTGAGCGGGTTGAAGACCGCATCGATTACAAGATGATCATTGCCTTGAGTTCGAGCGATCAGCTCCAGCTTCACCGTTTCGCCCCGCGCGGCGTGCCGTAAGGCACTTTCAACGCGCTCCCGCATCTCCAGCGATTCCGACCACCAAGGACCATCCGCCATGAGTTGGCCCAACAGGTCCGCCCGATTTGCTCCCACCGTCTTCAACGCTGCGTCGTTCATCTCCAGGATGCGCCCGTCGAGTGAAAAAAGACCGACAAACGCCAGGATGCCGTCGAAAATTTTGCGCAATCGTTGCTCACTCTTCTGCAGGTGATCTTCGGCCTCCGTGGATTGTCGTCGCAGGTGGCTCTCTTCGAGTGCGCGAAGAACCGCTGGACCGAGCCGGGAAAGTCGATCCTTCAACAGATAATCCGCGGCGCCCAACTTCATGGCAGAGACCGCGAGCTCTTCACCGATTGTTCCGGAAACGAGAATGAAAGGGATCTCGAGCTTCAGTTCCTTCAAAATCTCCAAGGCCCTGAATCCGCTGAACTGCGGCATCGAATAATCCGAGAGGACCAGATCAACCGGACGCGAAAGTTGTGCACGGTATTCGGGCTCGGCGTCGACTCGTACCCAACTCGGATCAAATCCGGCACGCCGCAGCTCGAAGAGCAGGAGTTCAGCGTCATCAGCGCTGTCTTCGGCCAATAATACCCGCAGCGGTCTGTGAGAAGGAGCCATGTGTACTTACCGCTTGGATAAGGGAGGCTCGTTCAGGAGCAGCCAGTAAAGGCCGAGCTTCTGCACGGTCTGCGTGAAGCCTGTGAAATCGACCGGTTTCACAATGTAACTGTTAACGCCCAGCCGATAGCTCTCGATAATGTCCTGTTGCTCCTTGGACGATGTCAGCACGGCGACCGGAACCTCACGCGTCCGGGGATCGGCTCTGAGCCGGCGCAGGACTTCCAGACCATCGATCTTGGGCAACTTAAGATCGAGCATGATGATCGTGGGGAGATCCGGTAAATTTCGCGCCGTCTGCGGTCCTTCACCGAAGATGAAGGCGAGAGCCTCGGCGCCGTCACGCGCCACCTGCACGCGATGGCTCAGATTTGCCTGCCCCAAGGCGCGAAGCTCCAGCTCCAAATCATCCGGGTTATCCTCCACAAGCAGAAGTTCCCTTCGAGGAGAATTGCTCATGCTGCTGCCTCCGACCAGAGCGTAAAATAGAAGACGGCGCCGACATTCTCCTCGGCCTCCGCCCACACCTCGCCTCGATGCCGATGGATCACGCGCTGCACAATCGCGAGCCCGACCCCCGTGCCCTCAAAGTCTTCGGTACGATGCAGCCGTTGGAAAACGCCAAACAGTTTGTCCGCATGCCGCATATCAAAACCGGTTCCATTATCGCGGACGAAGAACACGTCGGTGTCAGAGCGCCGGAAACTCCCAATCTCGATCATCGCCGACGGCCGTTTCCGCGAATACTTGATGGCGTTCGAGAGCAGGTTAACCCAGACCTGCTGCAGCAGCGAGGGATCGCCTTCACACGTCGGCAAGTCACCGAATCGGAGCTCGATGCCGCTTTCGGTGAGGGAGACGCCCAGTTCACTCAATGCCAGGTGAGCCAACGCCAGAGTGTCGATCTTTCGACGGTTGAGCGGGAGGCGGCTGAGCCGGGAAAACGTGAGTAGATCGTCGATCAGCACTCCCATTCTTTGAGCAGCTTTGCGGATGGTGAGCAGGTATCTTTGTCCCGTCTCCGGCAGGTTGGGACTATAGTCCTCGATTACCGCCTGAGAAAATCCGTCCATCGCGCGTAACGGTGCTCTCAGGTCATGAGACACTGAATACGAAAACGCCTCGAGTTCATTGTTCGCAGCCTCAAGTTGGGAGGTTCGCTCCACCACTCGTCGTTCCAACTCCGAGTTCAACTCCAGGACTTTCTCCTCCGCTCGTCGACGTTCGGTCACATCCAGTGAAAGCACCAGAATTCCTTCGGGCGCCGGTTCGATGCTGAGCTCGAACCAGGATTTCGTACCATCCTCGTACGAAAACTCGTTGAGTATGCGTTTTGAAGTTCGTTGCTCCATGCACTCGCGCAGCGTGACAAAAATGGGCGTTAGCTCGATCCCCGGGTAGCACTCCATCACGGTGCGACCGAGCATGAACGGCTTCTCCCGCCGGGCATGCTGCGCCCCGAGGTCGTTCAAATACAGGTAACGCCAGTCGCGGCTGATGATCTGGCACCCCTCCAAAATTTGGTCGAGCGTCGACCGCAGCCGGAGCTCAGAGGCGCGCAAAGCAGCAGCTGCTTCCTCTCGATCCGTCACATCGCGCATCACGCTCATGATGCACCGCTCACCATGCAACGTCATCAGCCGGGAAGAGATGTCGAACCGAACCAGTCGCCCGTCGGCGAGCCGCAGCGTGGTCCGATAATCAAGGCATTCACCATCCGCTTCCAATCGCGCCATGAACGCCATCCGCTCCTCCTTGCTCAGCCACGTGCTGTAATCGCGCGTGGGCTTCCCGATCACGTCCTCAGGAGTACGTCCCCACAGTCGGCAGATCGCGGCATTGGCTTCCATCACCGTGCGATCGCTCAATCGCACCAGGGCCACGCAGTCCGGGCTCAGCCGGAAGACCTTCGCAAAGAGTTCCTCGCTCGTTTTCAGCGCCTCTTCCGCCGTTTTGCGGTCGGTCACGTCGCGGGCGACCTTGGAAGCGCCCACGATGCGTCCCCTCGAATCCCGGACGGGAGACACAGTCACCGACAGGTGAATACGCCGTCCGTCCTTCGCTCTTCGTTCCGTTTCGAAGTGCTCGACGCGTTGACCGGCCACGATCTTTTCCAGGATCAGACGCTCTTCGGCCCAACGATCCTCTGGAATCAACTTTAAGATCGATACGCCGAGCATCTCGGATTCCTGGTAGCCGAAGATTTTTTCCGCCCCGGTGTTCCAGCTCGTGATGATCCCGTTGAGGTCTTTCGAGATGATCGCGTCCTGCGACGACTGCACGATCGCAGCGAGACGGGCGGCGGCGAGCTCACTTGATTCATCAACCGCCGAGAACCCGGCCGCTTGTGCATGCGGATGGCGGGTCATGGCGTCACCTTCCTCGTCGATGAATCGCCGATCCAACCGCTCGTGAACGTGCGAATAACCACAGCATCCCGCCGCTCGCTAAACGCCAGGTCGGAACCGTCAACGTCAGGCTGCATAGATTATGTGCTGATGTAAATTGGGTGACTGGTTCTGGCAAAATCGAAGTGGATCGACCCGCCAGATCGTGACCACCGTTTCGTCCCGCTGTTTGGTCCGGCTAATCGATTGCCCCACGCGCCGGTATCATACCACCGCTGGCAATAGACTTTAAGTGACAATTGCGTTTGCGACGCGGCTCGGACGACGTATTCACGTTTTCGATTCTCAATGTCATCCCCACCGTCCGGTCGATTGGCCGGCGCCGATCACGCGCCGGAATTGAGCAACGCCCACCGGAGACTGAGCTGGGGCGTCAACTTGCAAAATCCGTCGAAGCTCACGGGCTTGATCATGTAGTTCTGCGCCCCCAGCCGGCTGCACTCCAAAATGTCACGGTCGCGCCTCGACAGTGCGAGGATGACGACCGGGATGTTCCGGGTGACGGGATCCGTCTTGATGCGCCGGAGCACTTCGATTCCGGACACCTTGGGCAGATTGAGATCGAGCAAGACCAGTCCCGGGAGCGCAATCTTACGCCTCGAAATCTTTCCGCCGGGAAACAGGTAATCGAGCGCCTCCTGCCCATCGCGAACGACCTTGATCGGATTGGTGAATCGCGCGCGGTCGAATGCACGCAAGGTGAGCTCCACATCCGCTCCATTATCCTCCACGAGGAGAACGGTGCCGATGGAACCAGCACTTGCATTTGCTGGCGCCTCCTTTGAGCGGAGATCCCGCGCGCCGGCCAATAAACTCTCCAACGGGATCTGCAAAGCGTCAGCCAGATGCGCGACGCTCCTCAGTGTAATGTTGCGACCTCCACGCTCGATGTCCGCGAGGTAGGTCCGGTGCATGGCGGCGCGCCACGCGAGTTCCTCCTGCGTTATGCCCAAGCGGCGACGATGCGACCGCACAGCGTTCCCCAACCGAGTTTGCAAGTCGGTGTCGTGTTTCGGAACAGGTTTCTTCTTGGGCACTTCTGAAGAGTATATCAATGGCAGCAATAGACTATGAGTAACAATAGGGAGGCAAACTCTCTAAACATACCGTCCCGTGAATCGGTAAATTACCGATGTGAGTGGCGCATGGTTTGCACGCAGTCATCCGCTCAGACTGGTCGGGTTAAACCCGGAAGTGCCGGACGCACTGGGGCATCTATTCCGGTGAGGGAAGCGCGAACGCGATGTAGCTGTCTCCCGCCGCAGTCCCGAGTTTTCCGCCACCGCAGGCGATCACGAGAAATTGTCGGCCTCCAACGAGGAATGTAGCCGGCGTGGCAAACGCCGCCGCCGGCAAGTGGGCCGACCAAATCTGTCGGCCCGTAACGCGGTCAAACGCGCGGAGCGCTCCGTCCTTCGTGGCTGCGATGAACACGAGACCTCCGGCAGTCACGAGCGGTCCTCCGTAGTTCTCGCTTCCGTTACCCTTGATTCCCTTCGCGGCGAGCGCCGTGTCTTCCCCAAGCGGAATTTTCCACACGTACTCTCCGGTGTTGAGATCGATCGCGTTTAACGTGCCCCACGGCGGCGCGATGGCCGGGTTTCCCTCCGCGTCGAGAAATTTTCGTTGTGCCGGATAGCCGTTTCGATCGACGAACTTCGCGTAGCCACTTGTCTCGAAAGCCCCATCACGCACCACTTCGGCGACGGGTGCGCCTGACGCACCATGATCATCGTCGCCGTAAAGGAAGCCCGCGATCGCCTCACGATCGGCGAGCGACAACGACGTGAAGCCAGGCATCATCTTCCGCCCCGTCACCATCAATTTCACGGTATCCGGACGAGGCACGCGGGGACGGAGATCCGCGAGCGAAGGAATTCCTCCGGCTGGCAGCCCTTTCCTCTCCGCGCCGTGACAAGCGATGCAGTAGAACATGTAGAGCCGCTGGCCGCGACTGAGTCGCGCGGAACCCGCGTTCGGAATCTCAGAAAGTTGGCCCACATAAGGCAGCTCGTTCGAATTAATATAGAGGATACCGTTCTCGTCTGTCGCCGCACCGCCCCACTCGGCTCCGCCCTGCAGCCCTGGTACAACGAGCGTGGGTTTCTTGCTGAACGGACGGAACGGCCCTCGCCTGAACGTCCGAAATTGCTCCACCAACTCAGTCCGGTTGGGCGCGAGTGGATTGATATCATCCTCGGTCATCTCCTGCCGCGCGAACGGCGCTGGCTTCTCTGGAACCGGTTGCGTCGGCCAGGGCTGATCGCCTTCCAAACCGGGTTCTGCGGCAACTCCGACCTCGTTGATCGGAAAGATCGGCGCGCCCGATTCCCGATCGAACACGAAAACATTGCCCGTCTTCGTCACCTGAGCGACCACGTCGATCTTCCGCCCGTCTCGCCTGATCGTCAGGAGTGTGGGTGGTGCTGGCAGGTCACGATCCCAGACGTCGTGATGAACGAACTGAAAGTGCCAAAGTCGTTTTCCGGTCCGCGCATCCAAAGCGAGGAGACAGTTCGCAAACAGATTCGCGCCGTTCCGACTGCCGCCCCAGAAATCCGGCGCCGCCGAACCGGTCGGCACAAAGACGATTCCACGCGCCCGATCGATTGCCATCCCAGCCCAGCAGTTGGCGCCGCCGACATCGACATTGAGGTGAGCGTCCTTCGGCCACGTCTCATAGCCGAACTCTCCCGGCTCTGGAATCGTGCGAAACGTCCACACGAGTTTCCCCGTGCGGGCATCAAACGCCTGGACGTGCCCGGGCGCCGCGTCACCGAGTTCGCCGACGCGCGTCGGCATGATGATCAGGTTTTCGAAGACCGTGCCCGGCGACGTGCAGACCACCCACTTGTCCTTCGCCCGCTCGCCCAACCCCGTCTTCAAACTCACCTTGCCGCTTTCTCCAAATGAGGAGATCAACTGACCCGTCCGCGCCTCGACGGCGTACAGCCACGAATCGATGTTGAACAGAACTCTTCGGTCGTCACCGTCCGCCCAATACGTCACCCCGCGCTGATTGCTGCCAAACTCGTGCAAGGGCTCCTTGAACCGCCAGCGTTCCCGGCCGGTCGCTGCGTCGAGTGCAAAGATCTGATTGGTGGCCGTCGCGCCGTAAAGCGTTCCGTCCACAACGATCGGATTGCACTGCATCTGGCCGCGGTCTCCCGTGTGAAATTCCCACGCGACGCGCAGCGCACCGACCGATTGGGCCGAGATTTGATTGAGGGACGAGAAACTCGAGCGAGTCGGACCGCCGAGGTACTCCGGCCATTCGCTCGCGCGAGCGATGTGGCCGACGCCGAAGCAGACCGCCACGGCAGCTCCGACGTGGCGGGCGGTGAGAAAGCTGGTTCTTATCATCGTGCGGCCGGTTAAAACAAGTGGGGCAACCACAAACTGAAGGCGACGATGGCGACGAAGTACGATGCGAGAATCGTAATCTCCCGCACCGGCACCACCCGCTCAACGTTCACTTCACTCTCGGGCACTCGCGAAGGGGCCGCCGCCTGAAACGCCAGGCTCACTCCAATCCCGACCAACAGCGTCGTGATTCCGCCGATCGCATTCCACCAGAACCAAAACACGTTCTTGAAGAACAGCCACAGCGTGAGATTCACCACCACTCCGACGACCACGCCGATGTTGGCGCCGATCGGCTTGATCGAACGGCCGAGTGCCGCGAGCAAAAATATTCCGAGAATCGGACCATAGAAGACCGAGCCGATCTTGTTGATCGCCTCGATGGCTGTCGCAGCGATTTTTCCCGTGAAGAATCCGAAGAACAACGTGAACGCGCCCCAGCCCAGCGCCACGAGCTTGCTGTACGTGACGTATTTCTCCTTCGG
>JBDSPT010000450.1:0-9725 GCA_039930205.1 Opitutus sp.
CAGCGTGCTGCCGACGAAGCCGCAGATGCCAGAGATAAGAAGTTTCATGCGCTACGAAACAAACACGCGCCATCACGTGGCGGAAGGCGAATCTTCGCTGAAGCTGTCGACTTTCGACGGCGTTCAAGTGCCCGTGGACGCGGACGTACCCAGCCCGCGCGCTCCGACCAAACTGCTCGACTTAGTCGGATCTATTCAGTTGGAGAGATACCTACTCATGAAATTCGAACTGCACGGTGCTTTCGTAGGCTGTCCCCTGGCGGACGCACCGGCGCTCGCAAGCGAGCTGCCTGCGTCGAACTTCGACTGCATTGGATCCAGCTTAGCGTTTCGGCGGCGTGCCAGGCTTACCTGATTTCGAGGCGGCCTGTTTCTGAGCCTCTTCGTAGGCGCGCCGCTGCTCTTGCCCGATTTCCAGGAGATCTGTGACCAGCATTCGCGCCTCCGTCTCCTTTTCCTCTTGGACACTCACGGGAGGAGCAGCAACTGCGACCGGCTGCGCTTGAGGTGGCTTTACGTTCGCGGGCAGCGTGATCACGGGCATGGGCCCGGTGGGAACTCGCGCTGCAGGCCCGTTTACGACAGCCGATTTCTTCATCCCGAGCGTGAGTAACTTTCCCTTCGCCCGGATCGTCGCCTCATCCGTTTTCGGATCGTAGCTCACAGCGGTGACTTCACCGACCGTCTGGCCAACCGCCACCCAGATACTTCGCTTGTCGGAAGTCCGGAGGATGCTCAGCAAAGTGGCTTTGCCCGCGACACTCATGCCTGCGAGTTCATAGGCCGCGTTCGCCGATTTCGAAGGAGACGCCGCATTGGCCGCAGGAAGAAACGGAGACTCCTTGATCGGAGTTTGTCCGCGCAAGCCCACCGCCAGCGACAAAACTCCTGCGAGTAGCGCGGCCCTGCGCATCTGGTGAACAGCGGAAATCATGATCGGCAGAATCGAGTGACCCGCACGCCACCGCAACTCACAAACGCCCAATATCAGGTCGTGCTGGGTCGACGCTGCCAGGCTTCCACGATTTGTCGGATCGTTTCCTCGAGCGACTGCGTGATGTCCCACGCAGGGTAGTGACTGCGCATCTTCCTGAGATCAGAATAGTAGCAGATGTGATCCCCGATCCGGTTCTGATCGACGTACGTGTAGTGCTGAGGTTGCCCTGTAAATTTTTCGGCAATCTTGAACGCCTCCAGGATCGACGTGCTGTTCGCCTTCCCGCCTCCGAGATTATAAACCTCGCCCACGCGCGGCGCCCCGACGAATGCCGCCATGAATCGCGCGACGTCGAGCGAGTGGATGTTGTCCCGAACCTGTTTACCCTTGTAACCAAAAACCTTATACTCGCGCCCCTCGAGGTTGCATTTGACGAGATAGGACAGGAAACCATGGAGCTCGACGCCGGTGTGATTTGGACCGGTCAGGCACCCGCCGCGAAGACAGCACGACGGCAGGTTGAAATAACGTCCGTATTCCTGGACCATCACATCGGCGGCCACTTTGGACGCTCCGAAAAGTGAGTGCTTGGATTGGTCGATCGTGAACGTCTCGGCGATTCCGTGTTCGTACGCGGGATCGGCATAATCCCAGCGGGATTCCAATTCCTGCAGTGCGATCCGATTGGGGGCATCACCGTAAACTTTGTTCGTGCTCATGTGCACGAAAGGCGCTTCCGGCGCTGCCTGGCGGGTGGCTTCCAAAAGATTGAGCGTTCCAACCGCGTTGGTATCGAAATCGTCGAACGGGATCGCGGCCGCCCGGTCGTGACTTGGCTGTGCAGCCGTGTGCACGATGACGTCGGGTCTGACTGACTTCACGAGCGCGAGAACACCCGGCCGATCGCGGATATCCAGCTCGTGGTGGACAAACCCTTTCAACTCGCTCGCGAGACGGTGCTGGTTCCACCGCGTGTCACCCTGGGGCCCGAAGAAAACCGCCCGCTGATTGTTGTCGACTCCGTGAACGGTGAAACCGAGTTCGCGCGCGAAGTAGACGCAAACCTCCGAACCAATGAGACCGGAAGAACCAGTGACGAGCAGTGTTTTTGGCATGAGCGGCAGAAGGGGAAAACTGTCAGCCAAAGGGACGTGAATGGACCTGACCAGCGGATTCTCTGGTACGATAGCGGCTGGTGAACGGCTGGAGTTCCCGATCGTTCGACAACGTCGGACCAAGCACGGTACGCGGGCGAAGGGCGGCAAATTGGCTTGTCCGTTCCGTTGAACTCCCCGACGGTGCGTTCCCGTTGACCTGAATGAGCACCGATCTAGCCCGACATTTCGACCGGGTCAGCGAAACGGGCCGACGTACCCGAAGTTTACAAACAGGGTTTCACCGCCAAATCGCAGAACTGCTCGCGGAGTCGGTTTATGCCGGAAGCCGAATCTTGGAAATCGGCTGTGGCTCAGGCGATCTACTCCGGCTGCTGCAGCCATCTCGCGGATTGGGACTGGATCTGAGTGCCGGAATGATCGGTTTAGCCCGGCACGCGGATCAAAGCTCCAAGTGCGAATATCGCGTCTTGGACGAAGCCAACTACCAACCGGGGGAGACGTTCGATTTCATCGTTTTGGACTTCCTCGTTACCTACCTCGCCGATGTTCAACAGACCTTCGAGCGACTCCATTCCGCAGCCCATCCGGGTACCCGGTTGTGCATTACATCCGTCAACAACGCGTGGGCGCCGTTCCTGGCGGCTGGCAGATACCTCGGCTTCGTCATGCATCAACCACCGGGTAACTGGCTAACCAGCGCCGACCTCATCAATCTGCTCGAACTTAGCGGTTGGGAAGTCGAGCACAGCAGCACGGAATTGATTTTTCCTTTCCGCGTCCGCGCGATCGAGTGGGTTTGTAACCGGCTCCTCGTGAGACTTCCGGGGTTTTCCCACCTCGGCTCAATTTTGTATCTGCGCGCCCGAACCGCTCCTCACGACCCAGTTCCGCCCGTGTCGTGCTCGGTGGTTGTTCCCGTGCGCAATGAAGCGGGGAATATTCGAGACGCCTTGGCGCGAATCCCTGTACTTGGTTCGTTTACGGAAGTCATCTTCGTTGAGGGGGGAAGTAGTGATGACACGTGGGGCACGATTCAACGTGAGCTTGCCTCGTACCGGGGCCCGCTTCGGACAAAGCTGCTCAAGCAGGTCGGCGATGGAAAATGGAACGCCGTTCGGATTGGATTTGCGGCGGCATCCGGAGAAATTTTGGTCATCCAGGACGGTGACTTGACCGCGCCGCCTGAGGACCTGCCGAAATTTTACAGAGCGATCGGCAGTGGACTGTGTGACTTCGCCAATGGCAGCAGGCTGGTGTATCCGCTGGAGCGACAGGCAATGCGGTTCCTGAATCTCGTGGCCAACAAGTTTTTTGCCATCGCCCTTTCATACGTCATCGGACAGCCGATCAAGGATAGCCTGTGTGGCACGAAGATGCTCCGGCGAAGCGACTACGAGCGGCTGTTGCCGAGGATCGGAGAGTTAGGGAACTTCGATCCGTTTGGTGACTTCAACCTCCTATTTGGCGCGGCTCTCGTGAACCTGCGAATACGCGACATCCCCGTTCCCTACCGCGACAGAACCTACGGACAGAGCAACATCTCGCGATTCCGCCACGGATGGTTGCTGCTCAAAATGACGATCTTCGGCTTGATCCAGGTCCGGCCGAAAATCCAGCGGCAGTAGTCCTGAAACTGTGCTATCTCAGGATGGCCCGCTGCACGTTTGATGGGGCGTTCAGCCCACGCATTTCGAGTTCGATCGGGATTTCCGCTGCGGCGGTTGGGTCAGTCTGCACGCGACGTATTTTCAGGCGATTGAATCCAGGCGACACCGGAAGTGCGACCCACTCGGGAAGTTTCGTGAAGGTTAAGACTTCCGTCCCCCGGTCAGATGAGAACTCCAGGTCCACGGGCGATACTTCACGCGTGGCTCCCGACCGCACCTCTACTTCGATGAAGCCGGGATTTTTGGTGATGTACGTGATCGTGCGTTCACGCTGCTCCAGCGGATGCGATACGTTGATCGACGGGAACTCATTATCCCAAATTGTTCGGTGCTTCAGTTCCCACGGTAGGAACGCAGGCGCGCCACCCGGCGTTTTGAAAAATGAAAGCCGATGCGCGCGCAAGAACCCAAGCTTCTCATCCATCCGTGTCGCACCGGGATCTGGATACACCGCGTCTCCCGCGATTTCCTGGGCGCTCTGCCAGCGTCCTGATTTCAAGTACGTGTCCACCCAGGCAGCTTTGCGCACGGTGTACTCTTCGAAAAAGGCGTACTGCTCCCTGGTCGCACCGATCGTGCCCAACCATTGAACTCTCGGGCGCCAAAGCAGGTCGCGGTAAGGGCAAACTGCGACCCACCCGACTACGATGGCCGAGATGACGGTCGGGAGAGTTCGGCGACGGGCTGATCCCGCGATGTAGAGGCCTAGCCACAGTGGGAACATCAGCGTGACGTAGCGGGAGGACATACCCGCCGTGACGCCAAGAGGAACGCGGCCGACGGCCGTGTTGCAAACGAAGAGGATGCCGGATCCCAGCAGTAAAATCAGTGCGTCCTCACGCAGTGAATTCTTCATCGTGGTGATCCAGCGCCACCCGAGCGCGGAAATGGTGATGAGCAGAACAAATGCGATCAGTCCTCCCGCGACATAATGGCTGGCACTTTCACCTGTGACCCCGGTGGGATAGACAACCATCAGCACGATGAATCGGAGGTAGTCGGTTCCCGGAGACCACGGGAATTTGAATCCGTTGACGGCCGGCGCAAAAATGTAATCCGACGAAAATGCGATCCAGCCGGACATCGCGAGTGCAAGTCCAACGGTGGCGAAGATCG
The DNA here is from genome assembly GCA_039930205.1 of Opitutus sp. Taxonomy (GTDB): domain Bacteria; phylum Verrucomicrobiota; class Verrucomicrobiia; order Opitutales; family Opitutaceae; genus Opitutus. The sequence continues at coordinate 4,839 of JBDSPT010000450.1, forward strand.
ACGCTTTCCCTTGGCGAATCACCAGATGGCGGATGATCGCTCGAACGAGCAGGGCGGATATCACGGCTCCGGAGAAAATCCCAAATCCGGTGAAAGTCAGCGCAACCGCAGCAATTCCGCCGGATAAATAGCGCACCGCCGGACTGCGGTGCAGCCACACGTTTGCTACGATCATCGTCAAAGCCAACGGGAATGCGCTGTGCGATGCATTCGGGGCGATGAGGATCGCTTCGAACTGGCTGAGACTCAGCCCGGCCATTGGAATCCATATATCCATTACGGAGAGACGTCCCGTGATCTTGAAGCGAAGCCGCAGGGCGAGAAGGGTGGCCAGCGAGAGAAGGCCCGCGATCCAGAGGCTGTCCCATCGTGAATCCCAATGGGTCGCCGCCATTATCCATGAGGTGAAGATAAACCCGAGGCCCTGGCGGTGCGGGCCATGCTGCAATGTGAAGAGCTCGCGCCAACCCGATCCGGCGAACAAGGGCTGGAAGAAGTCCCACTGGTCCCAAGTCAGGACATTCGGTTGGAAACGGGCGACGGTGAACGCGAGGTTCAGTGAGAGCACCGCCCATGCGCAGAGCAGCGCTATCATGACCCGCCTGGAAGGTCGCGCTGCCTCAGGTTCGGCGGATACGACGGTCATGATAGTTCTATAGCGGTGGCAAACCTCTCGGTTGGCTGAGAGAGTTCTGCAAGAAAGCCTGGCCACGGAGTTATATCACTGGACCGGATACATGCAGGCGGAAGTAGCCACCGTCGTGAGACGGTGGGAGCGCGGTGGGGCGCGACGGTCATCGGTCCCACGACCAGTGCTGCGATGATTCTCCGATCTCGACTGCATGGTTGCGGCTTAGCCGGATCCATACAGTGGACGTTCGACGTAGGCAGCTCGTTCGCGAGCGCAGGCGCGTCCGCCAGCGGACTGCCTGCGAAAGCACCATGCGTTTCCCGTCTAACGAGGAGGTTTCGGTCCGACTTCATCGTCACCGCTTACACCTCGCAGATTGCCATCAAGCGAGTGGGCAAAGGGAGGCCGTCAACCGAAGCCGTTGGCTGATTTCCGTAGTCCAGAACCTCTACGTTTCGAAATTGTGGGAGCAGCAGTGGTCGCAACGAGAAACGCGTAAAGATGTTTCGTTGTCGGGCATCGAGCAGGTGGCGTGGCGCGAGCAGCCGGTCTGCCATGAACGGGAGGCACTCGCCATTGGGCACGGAAAAAAAAGCGTGTCGCTTCGTGATCCGAGCGATCTCCGCGATCAACGGATCCGGCTGTTCAACGTGCGCCAGCGTGTCGACGCAGAGTGCGGCCGCGAACTCTTGGTCGCCGCCGGGAAGTCGAAGCCGTGACCAAGGGAAAATCGGTTTTGGGATCGCACGGTGCGGACGACTGCGAAGTGCCAGTCCGTGCAGGCGATCGATCCTGGATTCCATCCCCAGCCAAGCGTGGCCGAGTTTCCGAACGGGATCGCAGTACGCTCCCGAACCGCAGCCGACATCCACGACGCTCTCGCCAGGACTCAGGTAGTCCGCGAGCAGCCTGATGGTTTCATCGTCAGCGGCTTCCGCGGGAATTGCCGCCGCGTACACGTGCTCGCGATGCCGGACCGCAGTGTGCTGGGGATTGCAGAAATCGCCATACGCGCCACCCGTGAAATCATTCTCCAACAGCGCAACGTGGATGCCGGCGATCGGTACGATGCTACCGTCGGTGAACTCCGCCCGGATTTCGATTCCCGTCGTCGGCGAGCGCAACGGGTACACGTCAAAGGCGGCAGTGAACCGAAAGCCGGTCCGCGTTTCGGCGGGAAGCCGGAGCGAGGTCGTGATCGCGTCGCGGCGAAAGAGATGAGTGGTGGAACCGATCGCGCCAGCCGGAGCGTGGGCCGAGATGCGTCTCAAACGTTCGTGCCGATAGTCGGCGTAGATCCAGCCTTCAACCGGTATGCGTTGACGGTAGTACGGGAACCCGGCGACGGGTTGTTCGACGAGACTCTGCAGACTCATCTTGAGAAATCCGGTGTTGGACAGACCGGCTCGCGCGATTCAGCGCTGGCTATTTCCTCATCGAGGAGGAAATGCGAGGGAGAAGTCCTCATGTTGCAGGCTCAAGTTCGGATTGTAGGCGGGATCGGCATCAAGGAGCCGGCTCCAGGTGCGTCGCATGTAGGTGACTTCGCCCTGGAAGCGTTTGACCTTCTCAGGCGTATCCTCGAGCCCACGACTGGCGGATTCGTGGTGATAAAACTCGGCGAACGGAGTCCATAGATTCCGATAACCGGCTTTGCGGATGCGGAGGCAGAAATCGATGTCGTTGAACGCAACGGGGAGATCGCCCTCGTTGAATCCGCCGACTTGCTCGAACACCGTCCGGCGAATGACCAGGCAGGCAGCCGTCAGTGCGGAATAATTCTGCACCAGCCTCAACCGATTCCGTTGTCCGTCCACTCCGCGCCTAAAGCCTTTGAAGGCATGTCCTGCCACTCCTTCCTTACCGGCGATCCCGGTCAACCCAAGGATGGCGCCGGCATGCTGAATCGTGTCGTCGGGATAATAGAGCATGGCGCCAACCGCGCCGATCTCAGGACGGATGGCCTGTGAAACCATCTCCTGGAGCCAGTCAGGCGTAAGGACCTCGATATCATTGTTGAGGAAAGCGATGACGTCGCCCTGGGCGTGACGAACGGCGAAGTTGTTGAGCGCCGAAAAATTGAAGGTCGCGTCGTAATCGAGAACCGTGACGTCTGAGCGGCGAAGCTCCTCCAGGTACGCGAGCGCCACCGCATCGTCCGAGCGATTATTGACCACGATGAGTTCGAAACTCGGATACGTCGTTTTCGCCAACAGAGTGGTCAAACAGAGTCTCAAGAGTTCCGTCGCGTTTTTGGTGGGTATGACGATTGAAACCTTTGGTGCGGTGTCTGGCATCGCGCGTTTCAGCCGCCAGTGACGTCCTTCCACCGGCACGAGTTCGGCCGAGGTTCCCGTTCGCTGAAGATGCTCTTGCAACGCTTTCCGCGCCGCGATGAACGGATAATCCTGCTTCCCTTCGATCAAAAGTGCGGTCGAGCCAGGGATGGCGCGCCAATGATAGAGAACGTGAGGGATGTGATGGATTTTGTCGGACGGCAGTTTCGCGGTGGCGCGCAGTGCCAAATCCCAATCCTGACTCCCCTCGAAACCTTCGCGGAATCCGCCGAGTTCCCGCAGCAGACTCGCGCGGTACACGGACAAATGGCACGTGTAATTTTGGCCGAGCAGCAGGTCAGGATTCCAGTCAGGTTTGAAGTACGGATCGGAGCGTCGACCGAGTTCATCGATTTTATCTTCGTCCGAGTACAGGTACTCGAGCGTCGGCTTTTCGATCAGTGCGAAGAGGACCTCGGACAATGCGTGCGGAGCGAACTCATCGTCGTGGTCGAGGAGGGCGACGAACTCACCGGTGACGAGACCGAGCGCTGAGTTCGACGCAGCCGAGATGTGTCCGTTGGTTTCGCGATGCGTGATCCTGATGCGAGCGTCACGTCGGGCATAGTCGTCCAGAATCCGACGCACATGGGGTGCGGAGGAGGCGTCGTTCGCGATGCAAAGTTCCCAATGCGGATAGATCTGGGCCCGCACGGATTCGATTGCTTTGACGAGCCAGGCGTCCGGCGTGTCGTACACCGGCATGATCACGCTCAGCAGGAGGCGCTGTTCCGGTTTCAGCGCTTCGATCCGGGCGCGACGCGTCACGGTCTGGTCGAGCGTCGGACCGTCGAACCTCCGAACCCACGTCGCATAGTCGCGCCGTTCGTGTTCCGGGATATTGCGACTGAAGACCGCCGTCGGCGAAGCAAAGCAACGCCAGCGTCCGTCAGCCGTCAGCGCTTCGAACACGATGACTTGCGACGTCTCAGGGAGGAGTCGGTACTCGAGCGAAAAGCCGCTGTGCAGCGTGTAGGGTTGCTGTGGATTCGCTGCCGCGATGTCCGGCCGCATTAATCCGTAAACCGCATCGAACACGCGATCCGCGGTGCGCGCTCGAACTCCCACGATTTGGGTCCCGTTCGCCGCGACCACCCAGCCGCGGACCGTGCCGGTGGGGGAAATTTGTTTCCAGTCCTCGGGTTCATCCACCCCAAACTTGAGCAGTGGATCGAGCGGCGGCACCCGGGTGGTCACGACGTTCCCGGCGCGTTTCTTCGGATCGATCAGCTTGCGGCGAAACGATCGAAGCGGACTGGTAATCTGCCAGGAGAACGAGTTTGTCATCCGATGAACTTTGTCCGCAGCGTCGGCGAACCTCATCAGCCTCGTATTCGCCTGAGACGTCTCATTCAGCTGGGCGCGGAGCAACTCGGTTTCGTGGCGCGCGGCCTGGGCCTCGCTTTGAAGCAGGCTCTCGAGTGCACGGAGCCGGACATTCTCGACTCGAGCCGCCCGGATGCTTTCGTCCGTGGCGCGCAGGCGCAGCCCGAGATCGCCAGCCACGAGCAGCGCGACTTCGGATGGTGGCGGAAGGGGATCACTGAAAATCGGCGCCGCGGTCGCTCGCACGCGCTCGTAAAACGCGAGGAGCCAGTCGGTATTCGCCACCACATCGAAGTGAGTCCGCGCAAACTCGAGTGCGCCCTCGCCCAATCGCCGCGCCAGTTCGGAATCCGCAAAGACCCGCTGACACTGATCGGCTATTTCGTTCGGATCTCCGCTTTGGAGAAGCAGCGCATGATAACCATCCGTCATTTCCCGCGCGAGATTGGCCCTCGGCATAATCACCGGCCGACCTACGCACATGAACTCCGGAATCTTGGACGGCAGTCGATAATCGTTGAAGTCATCGGCGGCGCCCGGCTGCACCAGCACGTCGGCGGAGGCCAACAACGCACCGAGACGAGCCTTTTCGAT